>CAYNNM010000017.1:0-11818 GCA_964398575.1 uncultured Methanosarcinales archaeon | reverse complement strand
TTTATCAACAGCTTATTATATTTTGCTTCATTACCCTCTCTTTTCTTCGGTGTTTTTGGCAAAATATGTAGTCACTATTAAATGACAAAAATAGAAAGATTTATATATTAGTCGTCACTGATAGGTCATAAATTTTGATTAAAATGGGAGACAAATCTGGCTTTTATGAGCGGAATAAGGAAAAGATAAAGGGTGCTGTCATAGGCGGGCTTGTCGCTGGCGGCCTCTGCTTCATCCTGAATAACTGCGAAGGCGAGATAAAAAAGGCGAGACAGGATATCGCCAACTGCATAGCGCCTTCTCCGCAAGTCAAAGAGAGACCTGCACAGCCAGTTAAGAAGAAAGCGACTCCATCTGCGAAGAAAGCCACTAAGCCTCAATCTCCTAAGCCAGGATATGTCGCTCCAGTGAAAGGAGATATCACGATAAACTATCTCTTCGCGAAGGAAGGCGAGAGATCATTCAGGATAACCACTTCAGAGAATCAGACATATGCTGATGTCCTTCGGACTCTTGATGCAAGAACCGGAAGAAACGGAATCGAAGGGATGTCAGCAAGAAAGGTCATGACCAATATCGCCGGCTTCTACGTGCTTAATCCCGGAGAGTCGAGAGATGATGATAACAAATACAACATACTTGTCGAATCGACGTGCAACAATAATGTGCAAAGAATGACAATCGATGGGAAAAAGACAGATTCCTTTAGCCTATATAGGATTCGAGATAAGACCGAACTTCTTGACCTCGAGAGGATCCTTAAGAATTTTTACTGGAATAAGGAGATAACTTATGTCGAGATTGAGGGAAAAGACGGAAAATACGAGACAGCCGCATTCCTTAGTGTCGATCCCAAATCGCTATATCCTCTCGGAAAGAATGTCATCGGAATCGGGCAGTGCGGCGAAGGCGCGGCTGTCGGCGGAGGATATTATGGTCTTTACGGATATCCGCAGCATACGCCACAGATAAAGCACGTCCCGAACACTTGGCCGGGGAGCAGAGTGAATCCCGGCGATGCGAAAAGAGGCGGCGGCCCAGAGCAGCGAAGAAGGTGAAACAATGAAAGCGATAAGAACAATGATTATTTTCCTTATGATGGCGACGATTGCGATCGCCTATCCAGTTGATGTGCAGCTAAGTGCCAATATGGCATTCACGACCGCAGTCTATCACTGCTCTGATTCTATCTGCAGCTCGATGACAAGCTATGCTTCGGCCGCAGGGAATCCTGTGAGCTATACGATAGATGGTGTGCCGTCGGGAAACCAGTATTTCGCAGAGTATGATTTCGCTGCGTGCAGGGTACCTCACTCATACATCATCGAGACTAATCAGTTCACTTCAAGTCCTCTTCAATACTCAATTGATTTTTCAAGGCAGGAGAACTGCACTGCAGGGATCAATTTCGTGACAGCGAACTCGCGAATGGCTCTGAACAGCACTGCCATTGTCCAGGCAAGTATTGACTCGATAAGGATCCTTGATCCTGCTGGGCCGCAGAGTGTTCCAAGCGCGCTAACCGATATCTATTCGCAGAATGTCACTGTGTCCTTGTACGACAATGGGATTCTTCGCTCGACGCAGATAGTGAGGATAGAGACAAACGCCAATGCGGATGTCTACTTCAACTACACTCCGATGGCAGCGGGGAACCACACCATCGAGATAAGGACGACGGGGAATGATGACTGCACGTGCCAGTCCTCGATAACATCGATAGACTCGACTGTGATCGAGGTGCTGCAAGACCATCTTTCGATGAGTCCTATCGGCAATTTCACGATATACGAGGGCGAACAGCTAAACATCACGATAACCGCTATCGACGCGTACAACCATCCGATAACATACACTGTATCAGGGATGCCTGCCGGCAGCCAGTTCTTCCAGCCAGGAAATGACGCGCTTTTCTCGTGGAGACCTGGTGAGAACCAGTCCGGCATCTACCATGTCACATTCGGAGCGAACGATGGTTCGATATTCGTATCAGAGACAGCGAGGATAACTGTCCTTGACACCGCAGTCAATGCGACGAACCAGGCTGATCTCATAATGAGAGCGATCACCCTTCCTTCCTCGATAGAGGGGGGCAATACTATAAGTGTCTCTCTTGCGATCGAGAACATCGGACCTGCGAAGAACTCGACAGGGGCGATAATCCTCGACGGAGCAGAGATAGGCCAGATCGCGTTCTCGATAGGGGCTGACTCAGTGCTAAATCCATCATTCCTCTGGAACGCGACTAATGGTATGCATACATTCACGATAGCGCTTGATCCATTGAACCTGATAGCAGAGACTGATGAGACCAACAACAATCTTTCAGTGACATTCTTCGTTCCGAGGAACATCACTGGCGGGAATGGAACAGTCTGCACAGATTCCGACGGCGGACTCGATCCTTATGTCAGAGGAGAGGTAAGAAGGAATGGCGGCATCTCATTCACTGACTTCTGCGTGGACAACCAAAGAATCTATGAGGGATACTGCGATATGAACGGGAACTCAGTCCAGACAATAATGGCCTGCGAATACGGTTGCTTCGATGGCGCCTGCCTGGCATCGCCAGCGCCAAGGCCGCCTGCTAAAGAGACGCCTCTTGAAGAGGAGGCCAAAGGAATCTCGATCAAAAGGATAGATATCTTCGGCACAGACTGCCTCGGATACACTCTTTTTGAGGCTTCGGCCAGGGGAACAGTCTATGCTGATGTCCTGATAGAGAACACCGGGACCAGGGATCTGAGGAAAGTCTATGTATCTTTCTCTATTCCGGAGCTTGGAATAGAGGGGCACGACATAGTCCAAGTCCTGAAAGGAAAGGAGAGCGTATCTAAGAAGATAGCTATCCAGGCACCGCTGAGAAAAGGAGCCTATGATGCGAAGATAACAGTCACAGCGGAGGGTTTAAGGACCTCAAAATACAGGCTTATAGAGGTTTATTGAGTTATTTATAAATAAAAGATACTCAAATTCATTGGGTCGGAGTATCAATTATTTGTTACTGAGCAATACTAAATATAACGAAACCTTTAAATATAAGCTATAATTACTCCGCGATAACAAAAATCTAACCAACTTGGAGGTATGAGATAAATGACAAGAGGCAAGGCAGGAGCATTCATTGCTCTAGTTATGCTTGCGATATTCGCGGCTGCAGGAATTTCGAATGCAGCTGTCGGAACACCGCTAGCAGTGAGCGTCACCGAGGTAAAGGTCAACGGCGACGTGCTCACAGAAGATGAGGTCACCCGAACAAACATCGAGCGTGACGGCACAGTGGACATCAAGGTATCCTTGAGGTCCTACAACACGACTTTGGAGAATGTTGAGATAACCGCATTCATCAGCGGCTATGAGTACAACAGCTACAAGGACGAGCAGCTTTCTGCGACAACCGCACCATTCGACGTGAATCCGGATGTAGTCTACACAAAGAGCCTAAGGATAAAGCTCCCTGAGCTCATGCAGAAGGATGACTACAAGCTGAGGATCGTAGTGACAGACAGATACGGCAAAGCCGAGATATACAACTACAATCTGGAAGTCGCGGCCCCGAGGCACAACATAGTGATAAGGGATGTCGTCTTCTCCCCGGACAATGAAGTCATGGCAGGAAGAGCGCTTCTCTCTGTCGTGAGGATCAAGAATGTCGGGGACAAGGATGAGCAGGGAGTCAAGGTCAAGGTATCGATACCTGAGCTTGGCATCTCGGCTTCGCAGTACATCGACGAGCTTGACGCTGACAAATCAGTATCTAGCGAGGAGCTGTACCTACGGATCCCATCCTGCGCTAAGGAAGGCGCATACACTGCCGATGTGACAGTCGATTTCGACGAGGGCCACGGCAGGACATCGAAGAAAGAGACAGTCTATGTGGCTCAGGACCCTACATGCAAGGTAGCGGCTCCGACCGATAAGAAGGACGGAGAGACTGGCACGACACAGCCGAAGGATGGCAAGGTCGTAGTGACAGTCATCCCTACTTCGCAGACAGTCGCTAGAGGAGAGGGTGGCGCGATCTACCAGCTCACGCTAGCTAACGAGGGAACAGCCGCTAAGACATACGCGATCTCTGTCGATGGCGCAGAGTCCGCATTCGTGACAAGGGTAAGCCCTTCAGCGATCGTGGGCCTCGGAGCCAATGAGCAGAAGACAGTATATGTCTATGTGACCGCGAAAGAGAACGCTCCTTCGGGAACGCACGCTCTTTCGATCAGCCTGAAGGAAGGCGACAAGGTCGTTAAGCAGATAGCGATAAGCGCAGAGGTTGTCGAGCCTGCCGCTTCGGCGGATGGACTAAGGACAGCTCTTGAGATAGGCGCGATCGTGCTGCTTGTGATCCTAGTGATCGCGGCGCTTGTTGTCGGCTTCAACAGACTGCGCGGGAAGAAGGAAGAGCAGGAGATAACACAGACTTACTACTAAGTCCTGTGTCTAGGCCTGCCTCTTGACACCTGCCTCCACAGTTGTTTTTTCTTTTTTTTCTTTCTCTTTTTCTGACGAAAAACTTTATATATACTCGCACAGCTTCAGATTCTCTCATGGAATTGCCTAAGAACTACGATAAGGCCGAAGCGGAGAAGAGATGGCAGAGATACTGGGAAGAGCACAAGCTCTACCGGTTCGATCCGAAGAGCGGGAAGAAGCTCTACATAATCGACACCCCTCCTCCGACAGTGTCCGGAAAGATGCATGTAGGCCACGCATTCTCCTACTCCCAGCAGGATTTTGTCGCGAGATACAAGAGGATGAGCGGGTTCGAGGTATACTATCCGTTCGGGACAGACGACAACGGCCTTCCGACAGAGAGGCTTGTCGAGAAGATAAAAGGAGTGAAATCGACGAAGATGAAGAGGGCGGAGTTCGTCAAGCTCTGCGAGGACACGATAAAGGAGATAAAAGATGATTTTGTCTCCGATTGGAAGAGGCTTGGGATGTCCTGCGATTTCGAAAGCACATATTCGACCATTGATTCTCACTGCATCCACACATCGCAATTATCTTTTTTGGATCTCCATAAGAAAGGTCTTGTCTACCAGCACGAGGCGCCTACGATGTGGTGCGCCCACTGCCAGACAGCCATAGCGCAGGCTGACCTAGAGGATGCGGAGCTGGCGTCATCTTTCAATGATGTCGAGTTCCAGACAGCAGATGGAGGAAAATTCACCATAGGGACTACAAGGCCTGAGCTCATAGGAGCATGCGTGGCCATCTTCGTCCATCCTGATGATGGAAGGCACAAGCATATGCACGGAAAGAAAGCCAAAGTGCCTCTCTTCGGGCAGATTGTGCCGATAATAGCCGATGAGTCGGCGAATCCTGAGAAAGGCTCAGGAATCCTGATGATATGCTCATATGGCGACAGATTCGATGTCGCTGCAGTCAACCGACATGATCTTGAGCCAAGGATAGTCTTGACAAAAGACGGCTCATTGAATGAGCTGGCGGGAAAATACAAAGGGATGAAGATGAAGGATGCGAGAAAGGCTATCCTCGATGACCTTGAGAAAGAAGGTCTTCTTCTCGGAAAAAAACCGATAAAACATACAGTCAATGTGCATGAGCGCTGCAAGAATGAGGTAGAGTTCCTCGCGACAAAGCAGTGGTTCATAAAGATAATCGATAATAAGGATAAGCTTCTTGATGCTGCGAACAGCATAAAATGGTATCCTTCGCATATGAAAGCGAGATACGATAACTGGGTGCAGGGGCTCGAATGGGATTGGTGCATATCGAGACAGAGGCATTTTGGAGTCCCATTCCCAGTCTGGCACTGCAAGAAATGCGGCAAGGCGAAAGTGGCGGAAGAGAGTGAGCTTCCTATCGACCCTCTGCAGAAGATGCCGAAAGGAAAATGCGCCTGCGGCTCTCATGATTTTATTGGGGAGAACGATGTAATGGACACTTGGGCCACATCATCTGTCACGCCGCAGATAATCTCGAACTGGGTCGCGGATCAGAAAAGAGGAGTCTCATTCGAAGAGACATACCCTAATACGCTTAGGCCGCAGGCCCACGACATAATCAGGACCTGGGCATTCTATACTATAGTCAAGGGAATGTACAACAATGGCGCGCTTCCTTGGTCTGAGATTCTGATATCAGGACATGTCCAGGACAAGAACGGGAAGAAGATGTCAAAATCGCTCGGGAATGTCGTCGATCCGAGAGAAGTATTCGGAAAATACAGTGTCGATGCCTGGAGATATTTCTCAGGCGGCTCGAAACTCGGAGACGATGTCCCGTTCCAGGAGAAAGACATAGTATCCGGCGAGAAATTCATAACTAAGCTCTGGAATGCCGGAAAATTCACGATAATGCATCTTGAAGGATACGAGCCAGGAGAACCGAAAAAGATAGAGATGCTAGACAGATGGATACTGAGCAGGCTATCGAGGCTCATCAAGAGCGCGACAGAGAGTTTCGATTTGTATGAATACTCAAGAGCGAGACTCGAGCTTGAGCATTTCTTCTGGCGTGACTTCTGCGATAATTACCTCGAGATTATCAAGGACAGGATATATAATCCAGAAGGGAGAGGGAAGGATGCGAAGATTTCCGCGCAGTACGGACTCTACGAATCATTGCTCTCTGTCCTCAAGATCTCCGCGCCATTTATGCCATATATAACAGAAGAGATGTATCACATCTATTTCGCGAAAGAAGAGGGGGAGAAATCCATACACATATCTTCGTGGCCGAAAATGAGCATGATAGATGAGAGAGCGGAGAGAATCGGCGATGTGGCTGTCAGGATAGTCGAGCAGGCGCGAAAAGTGAAATCGGAGAAGAATGTTTCGCTGAAGACAGATGTAGAGCGGATCGATGTCGCAGCAGACATATCGAAAGAGGATTTCGATTCGATTCTCGACGACATAAAGGCAGTGACGCGCGCGAAAGAGATCTCATTTGAGCACGGAAAAGAGTTCAGGTGCGAGATAATTCTCTAGAAGAAGAGGTGACACCATGCCAGGATGCTGCGGAACGAAAAAAACTTCCACGGTGAAGAAAAAAGCGAAGAAGAAATGAAATTTTCTTGATTTTTGTTTTTTTATGGAAATTGCGGATTTTGATTTCTCGACGGGAAATTCCAGAATCAGAAATCAAAATCGAAACGTTTAAATACCATCGTCTCCAGAAATAAACCTTAGGTGATATTATGGCTAAAAAGAAAGCAGCAAAGAAGAAGACTGCCAAGAAAACTACAAAGAAGAAAGCAGCAAAGAAGAAGAAGTAAGCAATCTTCTTTTTTTTCTTTTTTATTTTAAATTTTTATTTTCAAACGTTCCTTGACTTCGTCGAGAATTCTCTCCCAATACCCTGGGTGCGGGACATATCTTTCTTTATTCCCTCTCAGTTCAGACTCAATCTCATCTAAAGGCAGGAATTTTATTTCCTGGACTTCTTCATCCTGAATCTTCAACTTCTTTATATCCTCATCGAACTTCATAAGATAAACGTAGCAGAACTCTTTGTTTATTATCTTCCTGTATTCGTTTTCGCTTTTTTTTATCCAGAGCAACTCCAGGTCTTTTTTATCGACAACTAAACCGATCTCTTCTTTGATTTCTCTCAATCCCGAAATAAGAGGTTCTTCTCCAGCAGATACATGTCCCGCTGCAGAGATGTCCCACATATCTGGGTAGAGGTCCTTTTCTTTCGCTCTTAATTGAAGTAACAGCTCTCTTTTTGAGTTATATATCCAGATGTGCACGGTTCTGTGCCAAAGGCCCATCCTGTGCGCCTCGCTTTTCATCTTGTGAATTCCGAGAAGATTGTTATTTTCGTCGCAAATATCTATGAACTCATCAGTCATTTAAAATCACTTTATCTTCCTGACTCTCGGCCCTTCCTTCGTGTCTGCGATCTCATATCCTTTCTCTTTAAGCTCGTCGCGCAGCCTGTCGGATTCGGCGAAATCCTTCCTCTTCCTCGCATCCTCTCTCTGCATCGCGAGCCAGTTTATCTCATCAGGGATCTCTTCGACCCTCTCATCGAGTACACCGAGGACAGAATCGATCTCCCGCATGAAAGCGAGAGCCTTCTTCGCATCGTTCTCGCCCATCTTCTTCTCGGCCATGAGCGTGTTCATCTCCTTGACGAACTCGAATATCGCGGCGAGAGCCTCGCTCATATTAAGGTCATCATCCATCGCTATGTCGAAAGATCCCTTGGCCTTTTTCACGATGTCGCTGACATCGGCATTCGCCGATCCTCCCTGATGGAACTTAAGATTCCTCATGAATTCAAGAAGCCTGTGGAGAGTGTTCTTCGCGTACTCGATGTTCTCTTCGGAAAGATCAAGCGGCGCGCGATAATGAGTGGTCAGGTAGAAGAATC
Organism: uncultured Methanosarcinales archaeon; assembly: GCA_964398575.1. Classification (GTDB taxonomy): domain Archaea; phylum Nanobdellota; class Nanobdellia; order Woesearchaeales; family CAIVOO01; genus CAYNNM01. The sequence continues at coordinate 3,475 of CAYNNM010000017.1, read as the reverse complement.
GCAGGACATTCGGCTCGTACTCCTTTAACGCATCCCGGAGAGTCGTGAAATTCTTAAGAGACTTCGACATCTTCTCCTTATTCACCGTGATGAATCCGTTGTGGACCCAGTAGTTGACCCATTTCTTCCCTGTCGCCGCCTCTGACTGGGCGATCTCATCCTCGTGATGCGGGAATATCAGGTCCTGGCCTCCTCCGTGGATATCGAAATGCTCCCCGAGATACCTTATCGACATCGCGGTGCATTCGATGTGCCAGCCTGGCCTTCCTTCCCCCCAAGGGGATTCCCAGGAAGGCTCACCTTCTTTCTTGAATTTCCAGAGAACGAAATCATGTGGGCTTTTCTTGCGCAGATTGACATCTACGCGCGAGCCTGAATCGAGATCCTCCCTCTTCTGATGAGAGAGCTTTCCGTATTCATTGAATCTCGCGAGATCGAAATAGACTCCATCGCCATCTATTATGTAGGCGAAGCCCTTCTTCTCGAGACGCTCTATGACATCCACCATCTCCTTGACGTGGCCTGTCGCCTTCGGCTTGTATGATGGCGCCTTGACGTTGAGCGCCTCATAATCCTCATCATATATCTTCTCGAAACGGTCAGCCAGCTCCTGTACTGTTGTCTTCTCCTCTCTCGCTCGATTGATGAGCTTATCATCTATATCTGTGTAGTTGAAGACGAATGTGACATCGTATCCTTTATGCTCGAGATATCTTCTCAGTATATCGAAGACGACTGCGCTCCGACCGTGCCCTATGTGCGCATAATCATATATTGTCGGCCCGCAGACATACATCTTCGCCTTCCCGCCCTCTATCGGCTTGAAGGTCTCCTTCTTCCTCGAAAGAGTATTGTAGAGCTTTAGCATAATGTATCAGGAAGGGAAACTGATTTAAAAAACTTTAGAAAAAAGAAAGAAAACAAAAAAGACTTACTTCGCTATCTGCTTCGCATCCTTCATGCTCTTCCACGCAAGCTCGAAGAGATCCTCAAGCGCAGCGGCGAAGAAAGGAGTGTTTATCCATATCCCGACATCGTATGTCGGATGGACCTCAGCATCATCAAGCACCATAAAGACAAGTTCCTTGCTATCGACTATGGTGAATCTCGCCTTCTGTGTCGTGTGCCTTATCTCGGCGACTCCGGAGAGATCCTTGACGGCAGCGTATGCCTCTTTTGTTATCGGGGCTGCGATCCTCACCTTGACTCCTCGCTTCGCGAGCTTCTCGAATGTCGGCTTTAGGCCCTCGACTTTCCTGATGAATCCCTGCGTCGTCGTCATTATGGTGACTGTCTTCTCAGCTCCCCTTATAGTGAGCTCAAGATGCGAGTAGAGATTGTGCCTTCCGCGCAGTGACCCTGCAAGATCAGTCGGCTCGACAAGCTCGATTCCCTGCGTATGGAGGGTGTCAAGCTCCTCGAGGATGTCAGTTCCCTTAAGGTCCTCAAGCCTCTGGACCATCTGCTTCGCATCCTCGTGCACGTTCTTCTTGACGCGCTCGACGACTTCACCTGGAGGGACTGCGATGTACTTTATCGGTTTCCCAAGCTTCGTCACCGCGAATCCTTTCTTCTCGAGAGATTCGAGGACATCGTAAGATCTTGACCTTGGGACATTCGCTATGTCAGAAAGCTCTCCTGCGGTGGACACGCCTCTCGAGAGAAGAGCTGTCCAGATCTTCACCTCATACAGATTCAGATTGAAATACCGCCTTAATTTAGCTAAAAATTCTTCTTTTACAATCATCTAACTCACCCACACCCCTTTTTTTAAGATCGAGTCCAGGAAGAAATGTCCGGACTTGACAGGGATTAAAATTCAGTCCTTTATAAACTTTTCCAATCTGGAAGTATCGGACAGTGGTTAAAATATTTAGTTAGGAAGAAGTAACGATAATGTTTCCATACATCCGGTGGTTAATAAGAATATCAATAGCTTACTTTATACCTCAGTATCGCGCCGATGCCTCCAAGACCATCGAGCTTCTTCCCGGCATCGCTCTCCGACGAGATTATCCTTATCTCTCCTCCTTTCTTATCGACATCGCGCATTATCGAATCGAGTCTCGAGTAAGTCCCATCATCCCTTGCCTTGTGTATCAGGCCATCAGTGATGAGGAGTCTTAGGACCGCGCCTGCCTTGGCCGATGATGCCGCTTCTCCCTTTCCATAGGCGGCGTTCCTCTCCTTTCCTATCTCTGAGAGAAGCTCATCGACTGCCTTTAGCTCCTGCGAAGCCTTATCCTCCTTCAGGATGTGGGCGACCTCTGGACGCGTGAGCACTTCATTTATGGCGTTATTGCCTGAGGAGCAGGTCGCAGTCACGATCTTCGACCTCAATCTGTCGCTCCTGACGTGCTTCAGCAGGTCCTCTTTCCAGAAAGCCGGGCTTGCGAGGATTATCTTGTGGAGATTGTAGCGTTCGAGATACTCCTCCATCTTCTTTATCACATCCTGGAAGAATGTGCTCTCTTTTCTCTCATCGAGGCCTTTTTTCGGGACATCCCCGGAAAGCGAAAGGATCTTCTCGTGACCGTATCGCTTGATGAGGAAGAACTCCGCTTCGTCGCGCTCGAGTATCACTGCCATCATGCTTCCCGCATCCTCCTTCGCTGCCTCAAAGAGCCTGTCTTTCTGGTATTTCAGCCACTCCCCTTTCTCGATCGTCACGGCCTCCCCTTCCGTGAGGTCGAATGTGTGGTAGCTTCCGCGGGGGACATCCTCTGACTCCGAGACGACCTTTCCGGATACGCGAAGGACATCCGAATACCTGTGGAACTCGACCTTCTCGACAGCTACTTTGAGAAAGATCCTCTTCTTCGATATCTTCGCGTTCTCGCCTTCGCCGCCGAGCTTTATCTTGCGTTCAGTGCGCCCGCTGACAGAGTCGCCGGCCTCGATTATGTGGGAGAGATACCACAGATCCTCGGCGCTCTCGATGGCCACCTTCACTCCTTTCCTGAAATCCGGAACCAGTATCTTCATATTCACTTCTCCGAAATAAGTAAATAGAAAAACTTTATATATATAATGATTTCATTGGAGACCATGAAAAAGAAGGGAGAGGGCCCAACTGGAAGCGGAGCGGCGACACTGGTCGCGGTGATTGCGCTTATGGTCGTCCTCTACATCCTTTTCCTTCCGCCTTCTGACAGGGAAGCGCTTCTTGGCGAGACAGGCAAGACGAAGGCGAATGACAGCAGGACAACCACGAATGGCTCGCTCATCCTTGTCCATCCGGGCACGCTTGATTTTCTCGATGTGACTGAATACGAGCACAATGTGCCTTCGTTCAACCTGAATTCTGTCGTCAAGCCGACAATACTCAAGAGAGTGGATTCATTCTCGGCAGACAACAGCTGGTTCGGGAAGAAGGAGTTCACGACGCAGTTCACGATAGATGATGCGGAGAATACGAAGAACACTGTCCTCTCATTCAATGTGAGGAAAGGGAAAGGGACGCTCGCGATCAAGC
>CAYNNM010000016.1:8526-12058 GCA_964398575.1 uncultured Methanosarcinales archaeon | reverse complement strand
TATTCTACCATTAAACCACGAGCGCAAAATTAATCAAGCAAAATCAAGGGGTGCTATTTAAAGGTTTTGCGAAGAACAGAGATTACCTAGTAGAAACTGACAGCGCCATTCGGGCAAGAATCGATGCAGGCCCCGCACTCTATGCAAAGCTCCTTCTTCAGAACGACCACATCCTTCCTCTCGAGAGCCCGGGTAGGGCAGGCCTCGACGCACCCATTGCACTTTCCCCCGCAGGAGCACGAGGTGCATTTCCCGTCGGAGAAGCAGCATTTCTGGTAGTCTATCTTTATCGCCATAATGGCGGATTCCGAAAATGGCCATTTAAAAAGCTTTTGATGGTGAAAAAAGAAAGCTTTTTAAATGAAAGTTTGCTCTCACAAAAAAGGTTTAATCTGGCCTAAATGGCTGAATGAAGCTTAACAATACCTATTTTTTCATTTCGGAGGATTATAATGGCAAGCAGCAAGAAAAGAAGCCCAGTCAAGCGGTTCGGAACAAGATACGGAATAAAAGTCAGGACAAAGACCGGGAAAATAGAAGCTGAGCAAAGAAGGCACCATAAATGCCCTTACTGCAGCAAGGAAGGAGTCAAGCGCGTTTCTTATGGCATATGGGAGTGCGGAAAGTGCGGTGTGAAATTCACAGGCCGCGCATACACTCCATCAGTCGGGGCAGTGAGCGCAGAAGCGCCACTTGAGACCAAGGAGGCCGCGAAAGCGACCGAATAAGGAAAATGGTAGAGTACAAGTGCTTTGAGTGCGGGAAGAAAGTCGAGCAGGACTACATAAAGAAGAAGGTCCGATGCCCGTACTGCGGAAGCAAGATCCTCTTCAAGCCAAGGACAGCGTCCACGCATTATAAGGCGAGATAGTCTTTTCTAAAATGAAAGATGGCAGGGAAGAAGGACTAAGAGAAATCCAGATGCTAGAGGAGAGTATGCAGAGTTTCGGCGCCCAGAAGCAGATGTTCGCTGCGCAGGCGCTCGAGATCGATGCCGCGCTCACCGAGCTTAAGGTCGCGAAGGAATCCTACAGGATCGTCGGGAACATAATGGTAAGGAAGGACCCGAAGAGGATCGGAGAGGAGCTCTCGCAGAAGAAAGAGACAGTCGAAGTCAGGATAAGGTCCATCGAGAAGCAGGAAGAGAAGACTCTCGAGAAGATAAGGAAGATCCAGAAGGAGATCCTCAAAGAATGAATGTGGTACTCAAGATGACAGACGAGCAGATCATGGGGATAGTCGAGGCGATATCCGAGATAGAGTCAGACTCCACTGTTCCGAAGAACATCAAGAAGAAGCTCGGCGAGACTGCGAGGATACTCAAGAACAGCGACGATGAGGAGCTCATCCGCATCAGCAAGGCGATATCCGAGCTCGAGGAGGTCGTCGACGACCAGAACATGCAGTCATACACGAGAACCCAGCTTCTTAACATACTCTCGATGCTCGAGATGATATACTAGATATTTCTTATCTTTCTTACACCCATATCAGATATCCCGTAGTTCGGAAGGACAAGCACATCCCCTTCGCGGGTGACAACTCTCACTTTCTGCGAATCCATCGCGATCACTCTGCCCTTCACGCCCGAGAAAGAGACAAAATCCCCTTTCCTGAATCCGTAATCTGTCGTGAGGTAGGAGAGGAGATTGAGGAAAATGTCTCTCGCGCCAAGGAACGCCGAGGCGAGTATGAGAAGGACGACTATCCCTGCCGCGATGACTGACGCCACTCCCTCGATCCCGAATACCTTGAGGGCGATATAAGCTGTGTAGAAATATATCGCGTACGAGAGCGCTCCGCCGATGAAGAACGCGGCCTTCGACCCTCCGATCCTCCTAAGATGAGTCTCCGCATCATAGGCCATAAGAGCGAGCGTAAAGAGCCGCCCGATGATCCTTCCGGAGATGAGGCCTATCAGGAGTATGATCAGCGCGGATGCTGTCTTCGATACAATCCCAAGGAAAAAATCGCCGAATCCCATCCGAACCGTACGATGAATTAAATTTATAAATGTTGCTGGAACCTGGAATTGGAGAGAACAGAATGGCTGAAGCGAAGAAACCCGAGAGATTCGATGAGAAGAGATCGACGTCCCAGGAGATAAAGGACATCGAGGATGAGATAAAGAAGACCCAGTACAACAAGGCCACCCAGCACCACATAGGCCTCCTTAAAGCCAAGATAGCGAAGCTGCGCGAGAAGCAGGAAGCGAGAGGCAAAGGCGGGAAGAAGGGCGAAGGCTACTCTGTCAAGCGGAGCGGCGATGGCACAGTGATCCTCATCGGATTCCCATCCGTCGGTAAATCGACGCTTCTGAACCAGATGACGAACGCCAAATCCGCGACAGCGGCATACGCATTCACGACACTCACCTGCATCCCGGGAGTTCTTGAGTACAATTCAGCGAAGATACAGATACTCGATGTCCCAGGGATAGTGAAGGGAGCTGCGGCAGGGACAGGGCGCGGGAAAGAGGTCCTTGCGGTCGTCCGAAGCGCGGATCTTGTGCTATTTGTCATCGACATATTCGATCTCGGAGCCCTCGATGTGCTCAGAAAAGAGCTATATGACACTAATCTGCGCGTCAACCAGAGAAAGCCCGATGTAGTGATAAAGAAGGAGATCCGCGGCGGGATCCAGATATTCTCGACGGTGAAGCTGACGAAGATAGACGAGAGGACTATCGAGGCAGTGATGCGCGAGTACAAGATGATGAATGTCACCATCCTCATCCGCGACGACATCGATGTCGATGAGCTCATCGACTGCATCGAAGGGAACCGCAAATACATCCCCGCGATTGTCGCGATAAACAAGGTAGACATGGTCGATTCAGGCACAGTGGATGAGGCCGTATCGAGGATACCGAATTCGATCCCCATCTCCGCGCAGAAGGGGCTGAATATGGATATGCTCAAGAGAGCCATATACGACGGGCTCAAGTTCGAGAGAGTATATCTTAAGGAAGTCGGGAAGAAACCCGATATGGATGTCCCGCTCATTATGATGCGCGGCTCGAGTGTCAAGAATGTCTGCGAGAAGCTGCACAAGGATTTTGTCACGAAATTCCGCTTCGCGCGCGTGTGGGGCTCATCGAAGTTCCCTGGGCAGAAGCTCGGCCTCGACTATATTCTCTCCGACAGGGACATCCTCGAGGTGCATCTGAGGTAGACGGATGGAATCAATCGACCCGAAGACAAGAAAAGAGATAGCTGAGTGCTTCCACGGCACTAACGAGACCCGCTGCTTCAAGTGCCACAAGTTCCGTCTCGCCGAGAAGAGATGGGGCCTGCAGCTGACTTACGAGAGATGCAGGGATATCAGTAAGAGCCCATCTTCCAGATAGCATCGCCGACATAATGTATGTTCTTGATGACCTTGCCTGTCTTCATCACCTTTAATTCCTCGGACGAATGCTGCGATATCCCGACCGCAAGCGGCTTCTTATTGTTCGCATCGATTACGCAGACAAAATCATCCTTGCCTATGCCATCTTCTATATCTGTTATCCCCGGCCGCATTATGTCAG
>CAYNNM010000016.1:0-8445 GCA_964398575.1 uncultured Methanosarcinales archaeon | reverse complement strand
ATCGACAGTTATCCTCTTCAGGAGCTCTGGGCGCTCCTGCAGAAGTTTCAGCGAGGGCACTATCCTCCCGTCGTGGTAGAAAAGAAGCATGCGGTTGTTCACGAAGATATACTTATCGTCGATGAGCGCGACATCGTCCTTCTTTAAGATTATCTCAGAGCCGATCTCCTTGTTGATCGCATCTCCATCCTTCTTAGATAACTGCTTTCTTGGCATTTTCATTATTTTTCAAAAGCGAAGCTTTTGGCTTGAGCAGGGTGGGTGGCGGGGGCCCGGAAGGCGGGCCATTGATTATTTCAGCTTCAATCTCCCATCCTGCCAGTCAGATATCACCCTTATCGCTGCAGCGATCGGATCTCCTTTCCCGCCGGCAAGCTTCCTTGTCTTCACGCCGAGAAGATCAAGTATCTCGACCTCATCATCGGAAGATATATCGACATCATAGTGCTTCATCAAGGCATCCGGATTCGCATCCAAAAACATCCTGATTATCCGTAATGCGACTGCCTCAGGGTCCTTGATGTGCTCCTTCGATAGCGCAGAGATGAGAGCGAGAGAGACCTCATCCTCTTCCCTATACTGGATCACGCCCGGCGTGTCGATTATGTATATCCCTTCAGACATCCTGATCCTTTGGACGCCAGTCGTATATCCTGATCTCGATGATGTCTTGGCTGCGTGGCTTCCTTTCAGGGCATTGATGACAGATGATTTTCCTGTGTTCGGGAATCCGCAGACCCCGACAGTCGCCTCCTTTCCTGCGGCTGCTCTTTTTATCTCGTTCCGCAATGCCTGCGCTCCCTTATGATCACGCACTGTAAGAAGGGCGAATCTTTCGCCAGTAAATATCCTCTCGAGCTTCTTCCTGTACGTCTCATCGACAAGATCAGTCTTATTTATCGCGAATATGAGCTTCTTTCCTGCGCGAGCTATCTTCTCCTCAAGCTCGATGTTCCTCGTCTCCTTCGGGAACCTCGCGTCGATGACCTCGATTATTATGTCTGATTCTGCGATGACCTTGTTCACAAGCCCCCAATATGTCTTTGCCATTGAGATTGCTGTGGCTGGCCTGCTTTTAAAGGTTAGCGGTTTTCAATCATTTTAACCACTAAATAGTACTAATAAATCAAAAGCTTTATAAATAAATAGCCACTATTTAGTGACAATAATACTTTTGTTGGGGCAGAATGAAAGGATATCTCGTATTCGGGGCCATAATCGCAGCTTTCCTAGCCGGATGGCTGCTTAACCCTGCGTCTGCGAGCCTCTTCGATCCTTCATTAAGGCTTCCTTTCGGGGAAGGCGATATGAATGCCACTGCGAAGAGCGGGCCATCTGACCACATCGGCGAGGACCAGATATTCGTCTACAAGAAAGGCATCGTCCTTGCTATCGAGAACGCCACCTGGTCGCGATTCACTGACACCCACTCGATGGATCCTGTGCTGAACAAGTTCGCGAACGGCATCGAGATGAAGCCGAAATCGCCTGATGAAGTCGCTATCGGCGACATAATATCCTATTACTCAGAGTACGCTGAAGGGCTGATAATCCACCGCGTCGTGGTGCAGGGCTACGATTCCGACGGATGGTATGTCCTTGTCAAAGGCGATAATCTTAACAGCATCGACCCAGGCAAGATAAGATTCAGCCAGATACACGGCGTGCTTGTCGGGATAATCTATTAGGTGCCAGATGGAAAAATACACAAAAGAGATGATTCCGATCGTGTCTGAAGAGAGATTCGTCTCGCTTTTGAGAGAATTTGTTACTGAGACGCAAAATGATCCGCTGTATCTGAAGAAGAAACTTGAAGAGATAGGAAAAGAGAATCCTTCGGTGCCTGCATTCCATAAGGCCATCGAAATAGCATATGATGGTGCATCTTCTGGAGAGAAGAGAAAGATTCTTGGGATAGGGATGATTGGTCTCTATCTCGCTATGGAAAGCCAGTCAGAGGCGAATTCGCTCGATGGCATCATAGGGAACTGAAAACCTTTAAAAACATCATTCGATTCTGCAAATGCATGAAATACTCGACTCTATGCGAGGTCTATGAGCGGCTTTTCTCAACTACAAAGCGCCTCGAGAAGACATACCATGCTGCGAAGTTCCTCAAGAAGGCAGACAAGGACCTCGATAAGATAATACTCCTACTGCAGGGCAAGGTCTTCCCAAGCTTCGATGACAGGAAGATGGGCGTCGCTGCGAGGCTGGTATTGAAAGCCCTCGCCACATCGACAGGCATCTCACAGGAGAGGATCGAGGAAGAGTGGAAGAAAAAAGGAGACCTCGGTCTTGTCGCAGAGGAGCTGATAAAGAAGAAAAGCCAGGTGACCTTATTCTCGACAGACATCACAGTGTCCAAAGTATTCAATAATCTTCAGAAGATAGCTACCTTCGAAGGCGAGGGGACAGTCGATAAGAAAGTGCAGCTCATCGCAGAGCTCCTGACAAGCGCGACACCAGTCGAAGCGAAATACATTGTCCGCACTTTGCTCGAGGAGATGCGCGTCGGCCTCGGGGAAGGGACATTGAGAGACGCGATAGCCTGGGCCTACTTCGCAAAGCCGATGGGAGTCTTCTTCCAGTGCGGAAAATGCAAGGCCATAAACCCGCAGAACAAGACGTGCCTCGAGTGCGGAAGCGAGATCGACCTTAAGGATCACGGGGCAGAGGATGTCAAGACCTACAGCTTCGACACAGGGCTCATCGAGAGAGAGAAAGATGAGCTCCACAGATGCGATGCGCTAATCACAGACGATCCGAGGGAGGCTTACAGCTACATAATAGGCAAGGTACAGTCTGCTTTCGATGTATCGAATGATTTCTCTGTTGTAGCGGAAGCGGCTAGAAAAGAAGGCATCCTCGGTCTTGAGAAGATAAAGATGGAGGTCGGACGCCCTGTAAAGGTGATGCTCGCGATAAAGGAGGCATCGATCCCGGCGGCTTTTGAGCGCACAGGCCGTCCTGCAGCCATCGAGTACAAGTACGACGGATTCCGGATGCTCATCCACAAGAAAGGCGACGATATCACGATCTACACCCGGCGCCTTGAGAATGTCACGGCGCAGTTCCCGGAGGTTGTCGCGCTCATCGGAAAGCACATCGATTCTGGGACCGCGGTCCTCGATAGCGAAGCTGTCGGCTATGATCCGAAGACGAGGAAATACCTGCCGTTCCAGAGCATCAGCCAGAGGATAAAGAGAAAATACGGTATAAAGGAGATGGCAGAGAGATTCCCTGTCGAGCTGAACCTCTTCGACGTGATATATCTCGACGGAAAAGAGCTTCTCAACGAGAGATACGAAGACAGGAGAGAGATGCTGAAGAATGCGCTGAAGAATCCCATCGAGAGAAGGATCGTCCTCGCAAGACAGCTCATCACCGATGATGAGAAGGAAGCGGAGAGGTTCTACCAGGAATCGCTGAAAGAAGGCAATGAAGGAGTGATGTTCAAGACCATCTCTGCGCCGTATAAGCCGGGAGCGAGGGTCGGCTTCATGATAAAGCTGAAAAGCGCGATGGATGCGCTTGATCTTGCGATTGTCGGGGCTGAGTGGGGAGAGGGGAAAAGAAGCGGCTGGCTGTCATCATTTGTCATCGCCTGCCGCGACCCTGATACTGATGAGCTCCTTGAGATAGGCCGCGTCGGGACAGGCATCAAGGAGAAGGAATCGGATGATTTGGAGTCAGGAGTCACATTCGAGCAGCTGACGAATCTTCTTCGCCCGCTCATAATATCCGAGAAGGGAAAAGAGGTGAAAGTGAAGCCAGATATCATAATCTCAGTGCTGTATGAGGAGATACAGAAGTCCCCGACATACGCTTCAGGATATGCCCTACGCTTCCCCCGCCTCGTGGCTCTGCGGGAAGACCGCGGGATCGATGACATAGCGACGATAGATGAGATAGAGGAGACATACCATTCGCAGAAGGGAAAATAGTCGGAATCTTTATAAAAGCAGGGGACACTAAAAGGCAGGATGGGAAAGAGAGGTTACTTCTTCATGATGGATGCGTTCCTCGGGATAGCGATAATGCTCGCATCCGCTGCCTATTTCTACTCGATCCATTACTATGAGCAGCCAAAGGGACAGCTTAATCTCCTGACAGAGAATATGATGGGATTCCTCGCGGATTCGAAGGTCGTCGGGATAAACAACAACTACCGCGACACCCTGATCGCGAACGGGAACATAACGAATGCCGAGAACACGATAATCGAGCAGGTCAATGAGTTCGAGTATCGGGAGAAGAGGATGGGCTGCGCCTTCTGCTTCAATCTCTCGCGCAACCTGCTTGCGAACCTGACGCACGGGGTGGTCGAGGACAGGTACAACTACCAGATCTCCCTGAACGGAAGGGTAGTCTATGAGAAGGTCCTCCTGCCTGAGAGCGCATCGACAGTCACATTGAAATCATCGCGGCTTGTCTACACGCTGATAAACGGAAGCGAGATGTACGGGCCATCGTACGCGGAGCTGGCAGTATGGCAGTGAGTGGGGGAAAAGGGGCAGGAAAAGGCCAGAGCACGATAGAGTTCACCATCCTTATGTCTTTCATGGTCCTTATGTTCTCTGTCTTCTTCATCCTCATCGGGGAGAGGCTTGTCGACCTTCAGGGAGAGCGAGACTATGAGATAGCGAAGGCGATAAAGGATGTCGTCGACACAGAGATACGCGTCGCGAAATCGGTCGAGGACGGCTATTTCCGCACATTCTACCTCCCGGGAACAGTGAGCAATGTCAGATACGAGATAGAGATAATAAACAGCACAGAGCTTGTGGTCAAAGTAAGGGACAAGGAGACTGTGCTTCGCATCCCGAAGGACACATACGGCAATGTGAGCAAGGGAAGGAACAGAATTGAAAAAAACAGTGGAACAATAAAACTGACTCCAAGCACATACACAATCACTGGCACTTTCATCTGCAACTATGATGATATTGAGGTCGAATATAGGATATATTCCCAAACTTGCTTTGGGGGATGTTCATCCTGCACAACTGCGGAACACAACTGGTCTTCAACAGGAAACTTCAGTGAAACCTGTATTTTCCGAAGACGAACGTTTTTGTCTTGTGTAGACAGACTATGCATTTCCACCCCTGCGGTAAAGTGTACGATAAATTAGAGGTGAGATTAATGGAATACAGGAAATTGAACGATGTCGATTTTTCAGGGAAAAAAGTGCTTGTCCGGGTGGACTTCAATGTCCCGACAGATGCCGAGGGCAGGATAACTGACAATAAGAGGATAGCGCAGGCCATCCCGACAATAAGTCATCTTCTCGGGAAAGGGGCGAAGATAATACTCGCGACCCATATGGGCAGGCCGGATGGCAAAGTCAATGAGAAGTACCGGCTGGACGGAGTGGCGAAGGAGCTATCGAAGCTGATGGACCGCACAGTCACCAAGCTTGATGACTGCGTCGGAGATGCCGTCAGGGAGAAAGTCGCCTCGATGAAGCCAGGAGATATAGTGATGCTTGAGAACCTTCGCTTCCATCCTGAAGAGGAGGCGAATGACGAGAATTTCGCGAAATCCCTCGCGGCGCTCGCAGAGCTCTATGTCAATGACGCATTCGGCACCTGCCATCGGGCCCACGCATCGGTCCACGCTGTGACCAGGTTCCTTCCATCGGCCGCAGGATTCCTTCTTGAGAAGGAGATCGACATAATCGGGCGCGCGATTGAGAATCCAGAGCACCCTTTCATCGTCATCCTCGGCGGAGCCAAGGTATCTGACAAGATAGGCGTGATATCGAATCTGCTTCCGAAGGCAGACTACATACTCATCGGCGGAGCGATGGCGAACACGTTCCTCAAGGCCACCGGCCACAAGATGGGCGCGTCGAAATCAGAGGATGGGAAACTCGATTATGCGCGCGAGATGTACTCAAAATCAGACTCGACGAAAGTCGATTTCACCTGCTCTGAGCTGAAGAAGATAGTGCTTCCCTGGGATGTCGTCTGCGCGAGGAATCCGAATGAGAAGGAGACAAGGCTTCTTCTCCTCAAGAACTGCACAGAATCTGTCCCTGACGATATGATGGCCCTCGATGTCGGGCATGATACCATTGCCATATTCAAGAAATTGTTGAAGGACGCGCAGACAGTCATCTGGAACGGTCCGCTTGGCTACTTCGAGAACGAGACATTCAACACCGCGACCCGCGAGATAGCTGAATTCATCTCGACGACATCCGCGACATCGATAATCGGCGGCGGCGATACTGCTGCAGCCATCGAGAAGTATGATTTCGCGAAGAGACTGACCCACATCTCGACAGGAGGCGGAGCATCCTTAGAATTCATCGAAGGGAAGAAGCTTCCTGCGATAGAGGCGCTTGAGGAGAACGCCAAGAACTTCAAGTAATCATCTCTCTTTCCTGGTCTTATGCCAGTAGAAGCCGAACATCACGATAAGCCAGGGGATGACATACCATCTATGTACCATATCCGGCGTTATGTGGCGCCCGAGCCAGTAGTACATAAGGCTCGCCACAAGGTACGCGAGATATACCTCGACGAGAAAGACAGGGAACATCTTCCATTTCTTCGCGAAAGGATCGCTTTTCGCGAAATACCTCAATCTCTCGCTCGCAGGCCGGAATATCACTCCGTCGAGCCAGAAGAACATCATGAAGAATATGCCTATGAGGGAGGTCTTGAGGAAGTGCTTCCTGTAGTAGTCGAAGAATACTAGGAAGACAATAAGGAGAACCCCAAGCACTATCCAGGATATGTTGAGCGGATCCGAGAAGAATTTCCTCAATTTCCTTTTCCTTAGAGAATCCATCGATGATCACTTCTGCTCTTCGGGCTTCATCAGAGGGAATATCTGGCATTCTCTCGCGGGCTTATTGTAGAGGAAAGCGAATACTCGCTCGCTAAGGCCGAATCCGCATGTAGGCGGCATTCCGAACTCAAGCGCCTCGACGAATTCGACATCATTCATCTGGGCCTCCTCATCGCCTTCTGCACGGAGCTTGGCCTGCCGCTCGAACCTCTCCCTCTGGTCTATCGGGTCATTAAGTTCAGAGTAGCCGTTGCCAAGCTCAGAGCCTGCGATTATCGGCTGGAATCTCTGAGTCAGTGAAGGATTATGATCATCCCTCTTCGCAAGAGGAGATATCTCCACAGGGACATTGATGAGGAATCCGGGACCAGTTATCTGCTTGCGGCAGTGCTTCCAAAGATTATCTATCCCTCTGTTAAGATTGAACCCTTTCCTGTCATACTCGACTTTCAATTCCTTCAGTTTCGCCTCGACTTCCTTGATGTCGGTCTTCAGCACATCGATCCCTGTGAACTTCCTCACGGTCTCGCGGTAATCATAGCGATCCCATTTCCTTCCGAGATCGACAGCATGGCCCTTGATCTCGAACTTCTGGGTTCCGAATGTCTTCTCTGCGACAAACTTGTACATCTCCTCGACAAGCTCCATCCCATCCTCGTAATTCGCGTATGCCCAATAGAATTCCATCTGAGTGTAGTCCTGCAGGTGCTCAGCATCCATTCCCTCGTTCCGGAACTGCCTCCCGATCTCGAATGTCTTCTCGAAGCCCGCGACCATCAGGCGCTTCTGCCAAAGCTCCCCCATTGAGATCCTTAAATAGACATCGATATTAAGAGCATTATGATGCGTGATAAACGGCCTTGCGTCAGCCCCCCCCGTAGTGTTCTCAAGGACTGGGGTCTCGACCTCGAGGAATCCTCTTCGGATCAAAAACTCCCTTATCGAGTTCCAGAACAGTGACCTTCTGTGGACCATCTCGCGCACATCGTCATTGAGAAGGATGTCGAGATATCTTCGTCTGAGCTTCATCTCCTCATTCTGGATGCCGTGCCACTTGTCAGGGAGCGGCCGCAATGCCTTTGTGATGACTCTCCATTTCTTGACAAGGATGCTTGATTCTCCCCTCTTCGTTCGGAAAGCTGTCCCTTCTATCTCAGCGAAATCGCCCATATCAGCCAGCTCTACGAAGTTCCTGTATGCCTCTTCGCCGACATCATTCTTCGAGAAAGCGACCTGCATCTTCCCTGTTCCATCCTTAAGATGCGCGAATGCGATATTGCCGTGCAGGCGTATGGTCATGAATCTGCCTGCGGTGATGATGGTCTTCTGCTCCTTCTCGAGAGAATCGAACTTCGAGAGTATGTCAGATACAGTCATCTCTTTCCTTGCTTTTGCGGGATAAGGATTGACACCCATCTCGCGCATCCTGTTCAGCTTCGCCATCCGATCGGCTATCAGCTTCGATTCAGGGATGTGCTCATCTTCCTTCGCAGGCGAAGCCTTCTTCGGCACAGCATCCGCCTTCTTCTCTTTATCTTTCATCAGGAATCAGATTGAGTGCGGTTTTATAAATCTTTTTGCTCGGAGGGCCCTGCGCGGAAACTCTTTGTTTTTATTTCCTGACTAAGACATAGACTTTTT
>CAYNNM010000015.1:7980-12170 GCA_964398575.1 uncultured Methanosarcinales archaeon | reverse complement strand
TTATTATCTCTCCTTCGGGATCGACCCCCGCATAAATCCACAAGCCACTCAAAAAACCAAATCCTAAAACAAATTCCTGTACGAATGATTTACCAACATCTTCCTTTACCATTTTATTCTAAACTCGCATCAGGTTTTCCAAAAAATTCTTTTTCCTTGAATCCAAACATTTTAGCGATCATATTTGAAGGAAATTCTTGGATTTTTACATTATACCAACTTACTCTTCCATTATAGAGTTTTCTTTCACGCACTAATTCTCTCTCAACCCATCCGATACTTTTCATTATATTTTGAAAACTTCTATCTGCCTTGAGTTTCGGATATCTTTCTTGAACAATCAGAAGTCGTGAATGAGTTTTTGAAAGGTCCTGAATCCATATCAGAAAAAACGAAAGAAATCGAAAGGGCAGTGTTTGAATATACAAATATAGAACGAAAGAAATATGGTCTAAAAGAGCTTAAATGGGATGAAAAACTGAGCGAGATAGCAAGAGAGCATAGTTTAGATATGGCGCAAAATAACTTTTTTGATCATGTTAATCTCGAAGGAGAAGATCCGACACAAAGAGCAGTAAGAAATGATTATCACTACCTTATATCAGAAAATATAGGTGAAATGCCTACTGGTTCTGTTGAAGGCATTGGATATGTTTCAAACAATCCCGAAGATGTAGCGAAGGCACAAGTCAATGCCTGGATGGAAAGTCCAGGCCATAGAATGAATTTATTGGCTGGACAACATAGTTGGTTGGGTGTCGGCGTTGCTTATGACGGATTGTATTATTTCTTGACTCAAGATTTCAAATAACTATCCTATCTCTAAAATTCAAACATAACTTTATATACAACCCATCCTCAAATTCAGCATGGTCGACAAATATCTTATTGACACATCGATTTGGGTTGACCTTTACGATGACCGAGAGGGATTCAACGGCGAGCCGTTAGGAGATTATGCCTTAAAGCTGTTGGTGAAGTTGAAAGCCGGAGAAAAAATAATCATTCTCACTGATTTTCTTATGAAAGAATTGGAGATGAACAATTATACTCTTGATCAGATAAATGGAATGTTCAAGCCATTCGAGAAACAGATCGAGAAAGTGGTCGCTTCAAAAGAGCAAAGAGATGAAGCGAAGAAAATCGCATTAGAAAGAAATGTGCCGAAAGGCGATGCCTTGCACGCGATAATCGCAAGAGACAACAAACTCATTCTTGTAACAAGAGACAAGCATTTCAAACAGCTCGAAGATATCTGGAAGCATCACAAGCCAGAAGAACTTATTTGACTTTATCCAACTCTTCAAAGACTTTCATCCTGATCTTTTCGAGCTGCTCATCAGTTGTTTTCTTCTTCGATGCGCCTTTCAGATGTGCAAGCTGCATCATCGCTTCATTAAGTTTAGCTTGCTCGACTTTCTCGCGCAAAGCATTTCTTATGAATTCGGTTCTATTCTGATAGCCCTGAACCTGCACGATGCTATCTATCTCTTTCAAGAAAGAATCCTCCAATTTAACAGTTATCATGTCCGTTGCCATATAGCCAATGTATATACAAGAGATATATAAGCTTTTCGGTCTTCCGATCCGGATTTTCTTGAGTGTGCCCCCTTCCTCGTTCGTCGTTTTTCGTCATCGTTAAAATTGTCTCCTATCAGTTCGTGCCACTAAAATTTAATTGTGTATAACATCGGGCTTAACCGAATTTCTCGAGCCCTCGTGGAGCAAAAATTCTCGGCAACCCCTGAGAATTTTTGCGGAACAGAGATGGCGAGAGAATTTGGACGAAGAAATTTTGGGAGGAAACCTTTAGAGTGGGTACCAAAATTTCTGAGTCGGTTAAGCCCTGTTAATTGCCTTTTCCTACAAAGTGGGAAAAGTTCGAGTGCGAAGCACGAGAAAGTCGAGATTAGTCAAGCCCATCTATTTACAAATAAATTGTCCTGTTTCTTTATTTTTCTGACACTCATGCCACTCGTAAACTCTGCCATTCATTGCCACATATATTCCATTCTCAAGACAATTTATTGCGCCGACAGCAGTTCCAACATTGAATGATGCATCAGAATCTTTGAATCTTTCTGGTTTTGACGAACCAAGCAATATTATTGTTTTGTTTTTGATACTGCTTAATTTTTTAGCAGTTTTTACCATTGTATCTGTACCATGAGTGATTATTATCTTGTTATTTTTCACATCTTTGCAAGTATCAAAAACTAATTGTCTATCTTTATCATCCATATCCAAACTATCTTTTTTTAGAACCGAGATTATTTCAAATTCAAAATTTGGATTTATATTGTGCAATATTTTTTTTATTGCTGGTTCGGCAATTTCAAAATTATATGTTCCGGCGCAAGAAGCATAATCTTTATCTATCGTTCCACCAGTTGTAACAAATGTGATCTTCATAAACTAATTATTAGCTAAGTAATTTAAATAACTTTCGAGGGCTTGACTAATCTCGATTGCAATTAACATCCATTAAACGCATATTCTTCAAAATATGCTTTTGACGGAGTCAAAATTCGCTAAAAATCGCTTGTCTTGGGCTTTGCCTTCCTTCTTTATAAGCCACTACCCACTGGACATTCGCGTGTGAAGTATATAAATGAGTTTCAATCATATTCTGTTATGATCGAGCGAAATGCCCTCGTAAACGAAATGAAGCTGAGGAATTTCAGCAGTGAGACGATCAAGCAATATCTTTATTTCAATGAGAGGTTCCTCCAGTTCGTAAGGAAAAGCCCTAAGGAAGTCGGCCAAAAAGACATCGAGCAATACATCCTCTTCCTATACGAACAACATAAATCCCAGAGTATGCGTCACCTCGCGACAGCTGCGCTTCGCTTCTATTACTGCGTTGTCCTAAAAAGAAGATTCCGGCTGAAGTACCCGAAGCGAGAATTAAGGATGAATGTCTTTCCGGCGAAAGAAGAGATTCTGCGGATGATCGAAGTAACCACGAATCCAAAGCATCGCTTGCTGATCGAGCTCATCTACTCATCAGGTCTAAGAGTCAGCGAGGCGATAAACACAAAGCATCAAGACATATATGCAGAAGAGAAACTCATTCACATAAGAAAAGGGAAAGGAGCGAAAGACAGGATCTCTATCCTCTCAAATAAGTTCATCGAAGACTACAAGAACGCTGAAAAGCAGTCTGATTATCTTTTCTTCACTAACCGAAACACAAGCAAGCACATTTCGAAGAGGACCGCGGAACTCATCGTCGAGACTGCAGCGAAGAAAGCAGGTATTAAGAAAATAGTCTTCCCGCACAAATTAAGGGGCAGCTTCGCGACCCATCTGTACGAATCCGGAACAGATGTCTTCGCGATACAGATGCTTCTTGGCCACTCGCATTTTTCGACAACGCAGAAGTATCTCTCGCAGTCGCCGAAGAACATAAAAATAGTCAAGTCACCATTGGATTAATGAGAAGAGGAAAGCAATGAAAAGATTCACTGCAATGCTGCAGAAAGAAGATAATATGTATGTGGCCAGATGCCTGGAAGTGGGTACAACTAGTCAAGGAAATACGCAGAAACAAGCCTTGAAAAATCTGAAAGATGCCACAGAACTTTATATTGGCGAATTTCCGATGAAATCCCTCCATGAAATAACGCTCGCCACTTTCAAAATTTCAATCAAAATGAAAGACTAAAAATGCCGAACTACAAAGCGAAAGGGACAAGGGCAGAGCGCGAGCTCCTCGAATTATTCTGGAAAGCAGGCTTCGCCTGCCTAAGAGCTCCGGCGTCAGGCAGCATGCGGCATCCTGGCCCCGACATTCTCGCAGGCAACCGATTAAGGAGGCTCGCAGTCGAATGCAAGGCAACAAAAGGGACCAAGCAATACATAACGCAGGATGATTATAATCAGATAATGGAGTTCTCAAGGATATTTGGGGCAGAGCCCTGGCTCGCAGTGCGCTTCGATGATCTGAAAGACAAGTGGTATTTCATGAGTCCGGAGGACATCGAGAAGACAGGCGGCGGAAATTTCGTGATAACTCTCGAGAACGCGAAGAGAAAGGGATTGCTGTTCGAGGAGATCATCAAATAGACTTATATATCCTTTCCACTTCCCGAAAATATGCTGCAGGAAGAGATGATGCGAAGAGACAGGATTGCCCTGAAAATATCGGATGAGCAGAGAAGCCATCTTGAGAGATACATCGGAAAATC
>CAYNNM010000015.1:0-7970 GCA_964398575.1 uncultured Methanosarcinales archaeon | reverse complement strand
GAGACGATAGATAGCATCCTCATCGAAGTGTTCCCCGATTCACTCGTGCTTTCGAAAAGCGCAGGTGGATTCTACGATCTTAAGCGGGGCCACGTCTGCTTCTTCGGTCAGGAGAATCATCAGCCGATACGTAAAGTAACCGATGGCTCGGGCAACATCATATATGAGAATGCATCTGTCTCCTATGTCAGGTCGAGAAGGACCGACAATGAATTCTCCGAAGACACTTTCTTCTGATCATTTCGCGAGCCACGCCGATTCCTCGTCGGTCAGATCGAGGAACTTCGCTATCTTCGCTCCTTCAGTCTTGCTTTTGCGGAAAATCTGCTGCAAGTAAGGCACTGTGCTCTTCACAGCCTCCTTCGCCGATGTGTGCGTCCTTGCAGCTATCTTCTTCGCTATCTCTTTCCGCTTCCCGAACTTCTGGTTCGCCAGCCATATCTTAAGTATCCTTTTTGTCGGCTCATACTTCACGAATGCCGGATTCTTCTCTTTCTTCGAGAGCGCGATTCCTGCCGAGAGATACTGCATGACGTAAGCCAGGAATCTCCAGTGCTGCCTCCTCTTTATCCTGCCGTTGAACTGATCCGCGCGGGCAAGATAATAATACGCAGAAGCCAGATCCTCTCCGGAATACTCCTTCGGCAGGTTCTCATCGAGCCAAAGCATCAGCTCGCCCGCATCCATATCCACATAGTCGAACGCAGGAAGCGATCTCCGGGTTCTTCGTCTTGAAAACTTTCATAAGAGCGTTATGTATCGTCTCTTCCCTCTCCCGCTCGCCGAGCGCATCGATGTCGGCCTTCTTCACTGACTTTCGGAGCTCATAGAGTATCTGCAGATCATTAAGAGCGGCCCGGGCATCTCCACCGGCCCGCCGCGCTATCGCGATTATCGCATCCTCCTCGAAATCTATATTCTCTTTCCTGCAGACATCCTTCAGCATGTTCGCGACAGATGCGTAGTTCAATGCCTTGAACTCTATCATCACTGACTTGCTCCGTAGCGTCGAGAACTTGCTGTCCCAGGGGTTGTTCGCAGTAAGTATCACCGGATACGCGCTTTTCTCGATCAGGGCGACAAGCGCAGGGATGCCTCCCCGATCCTTTGTCCCGGATATCCCATCGACCTCATCGACCAATATTATCTTTCCGCGGAAGAAAAGAGACTGCTGGCCGATGGCGTTCCCGACAATTCCCGATATCCCTTCCTCATTCCGGAAATCCGACGCATTCATCTCGACTATCTCAAGATCATGCTCGCGGGCATAAGCGTGGGCTAGAGAGGTCTTGCCTGTGCCAGTATCGCCGTGGAGCAGGACCGCTTTCTTCTTCTGCTTCCGAAAATTCGAGAGAAAATCAGTGAGCTCCTTTACCGCAGCCGGCTGGCCGACTACATCGGACACCTTCTTCGGCGCGTATTTGCGGATGAATGGCTGACTAGCCATCTAGTACTTCCTCTTCTCGAAGTGGTCTTTACGCATCTTCATCTCCTGCGCTTCCCGAATGCCGATGTACTTTCTTCTTCTGCCAAATATCTTCCTGAAGAATCCGATCATTTTCCTGACAAGCCCCATCCTCTTAGGAAGGCCTTTTCGTTTTTAAAGCTTGCCATATGAATATTTATAAATGAAGGAGTCAGCCGTAGGATATGAGAGACGAGATATCTTCTGTGGATCTTCACTTCCTCATCAGGGAGTCGCAGTACCTGGTCGGAGGGAAAGTCGAGAAGCTCTATGAGTCAGACCACTTCCTCATCCACTTCCATATTCCGACAAAGGGGAACAGGTTCCTGAAAGTCACAGATAAGGCGATGTTCCTCATCCCGGAGAAAGAGGAGATGCCTGAGAGACCGACCCAGTTCGCGATGATACTGCGCAAGAAGCTTGCGAACGCGAGGCTGCGCGAACTCTCGCAGCTTGGATTCGAGCGCATCGCAGTCCTCGATTTCACGACGAAGGAAAAGTCATTCAGACTCATCATCGAGCTCTTCGGCGGCGGGAACATAATCGTCTGCGACGAGAATGGCGCTATCCAGATAGCGAAGAAGTATGTCGTGTTCAAGGACCGCGAGATAAAGAGAGGCGCGAAGTACGAGTTTCCGCAAAGACGCGTCCTCGAGGAGAATGAGTTCATCGATGCGCTCTCAAGGACCGCGCGCGATAATGTATCGAAGGCTCTCGCGATGGATATAGGCTTAGGAGGATTCTACGCAGGCGAGCTATGCGCGAGGGCAGGCATAACGCCAGGCGAGAAGCAGGGCGAGAAGGCAGCGAAGACGCTTTTTAAGGAATTCAGGAGATTCCTCGATGAGAAGATCTCACCGGTTGTAATCGGAAAGGATGCATACCCGATCCAGCCATCATCAGGCGATGATTCCAAAAAGACATTCCCTTCATTCTCAGAGGCCATCGCATCGCTGAACCAAATGAAGAAGAGAGAGGAGCGTAGCGTCGAGCTCACGAAAGCCGAGAGGATAGCGAACGAGCAGGAGAAGAAGATCATGGAGCTCATCAGGGAGGCTGATGATGATAAGAGAAAAGGCGAGATGATATATGAGAACTACGCGCTTCTCTCGGAGATGCTTTCCGAGATCAGGAAGGCCAGGGAGAGATATCCTTGGGATGAGATAAAGAAGAGGCTCAAAGGCCACAAGGTAGTGAAGGAGATCGATGAGAGAGCTGGCAAGATGAAGGTGGAGCTATGAGCGAGAATCTCGAGATAAAGCCAAGCGTGGCAAGAGCGCTTATCCTTGTCATCCTCGAGTTCGCGCTCATCCTCGGAGTGCTCGCTCTTGGAGTGTATCTTGTCCCGAAGGTCTCAGGGATCGATTTCTCGTTCTTCTTCGATTTTGTCGAGAAGGATGTCCTCACCCAGACGATCGGATACTCGATCGTCGCTGTATTTGTCCTGGTCATATTCCTGAAAGTCCTTGAGCTCTCGACAATCAGGCTCGTCTTCCTGAAGGAGGGCTTCGAGTACCATCACGGAAGGCTCATCCGGAGGAAGAAAGAGATATTCTACTCGAATGTAATCCGTGTCAACTACACTAACGGAATTCTCGACGGAGAGATAGCTCTCGAGCTCTCAGGGACAGACATCCTCTCGATCAGGGTCCCGCATGTGGTCTACCCAGGCGCCGCGGCATCGAGGATAAAGAAGATGATCGATGATTCCGTATCGCAGAAGCTCTTCGAGAAGATAAAGGATGCGGATAAATCGATCGAGGAGGAGACTGCGGAGAGGATCGTCGGGATAGTGAAGTCGCGCGCGATAACGAAAGAGAATATCGCAGTCGAGCTCGAGCGGGCAGCTGATGGCGAGAAGCTCTCGAAGAACATCTTCGAGGTCATCCTCGCGCATCTTCTTGAGTCAGGCCGCCTCACGAAGAATGACCTTTCGGCAGTGATGTTCTCTCTCTTCGAGCGCGGGCTCATAACGAAGAAGGATATTGCTGATGTGCTTTTCTACTTGAATAGGGTCTAGCCGGTCTTCCTTATCTTCGCGACAAAGAATCCCTGTGTGCCGGTCTTATTCGGCCAGAACCGCTTGCATTTCGCTATCTCAGGATTAAGCTTCGTGCCGAACACTTCTGTGAGTCCCCCATCGCCGATGTCAGCATCAATACTCTCGAGCTTCACATTGTCGTACTTAGATAGCATCCATTCGATGACAAGCTCATCCTCTTCAGGCTCAAGCGAGCAGGTCGAGTAGACCAAGACTCCATCTTTCTTGAGGACTTTGAGCGCGGCGCGCAAAAGCTCTTTCTGGAGATTCTGCCGGTCGAGGAACCCATCGACTGTCTTTATCCCGAAGAATTCCTCCTCCCACACATAGTTCCCCGAGCAGGGCGCATCAAGAAGGATCTTATCGAACATAAGTCCGAGATCATCCGCGTACCTTGCGTCCTTCTGATACACTGCGACATTCCGCACGCCGAGGCGCTCGAGATTGTTCCGCAACGATGTCAGCCTGTGCGTCCCGATATCGAGGGCGATTATCTTCCCTTCGTTGCCCATCCACTGCGCTATCTGGGTGGTCTTGCCGCCCGGGGCAGCGGACATATCAAGGACAGACTCATCTTTCTTCGGATCGAGGACATTCACCGGGAACTGGCTCGCCGCCTCCTGTATGTAGTAGTACCCCATAAGATACTCAGGAGTGCTTCCGACGGAGAATTTAGCGTCTGTGTAGTAGGCGTGTCTGAGCCAGGGAATCCTCTCAAGCTTCACCTTCTCTTTCCTGAGGCGCCCGACCATCTCCTCCTCATCGACTTTGAGCGTATTTATGCGGATGGCTTTCTTCAGATTTATCTTGCTTATCCTGCAGCCCAATTCCTGATACCGTTTCTCGAAGACATTCATGCAGAAATCGAAAGCACGGGATATTATAAATCTTCCCTAGAATCCTTCCTTCTTGTCCCTTATCGCGTTTGGCGATGAGCCGCCGTGCCAGGTGAGTCTTGGGCGAAGCCTCATAGGGTACATCCTCTCATTAGTGTCGTCGAATACAATCGCGGCGCCTTTCATCGAAGGGAGATTGTCAAGCTGCGTCGTCAGGCCTTCTCGCATATAGCTCTGCATCAAGGTTCCAAGCGCATCGACATCCAATTTGGCAGTAATCCTGTGAGCGATAACTGTATCTGCCTGTGTCAGGACATCTGTGTGTATCTTCCCTGGCTGCTGTGTCGCGAGTATCAGCGAAATCCCTGGCTGGCGACCCTCTCTTAATATCGTGATCAATGCGTCGCTTGATGCCACCTTGCCAGTCACCGGCAGGAACTCGTGCGCCTCGTCGATGACAAGCCATACAAGCGGGAAATCTCTTTTCTGTTTCTTCTCTTCTCCGAAATAATGCGTCGCCCCGTGGACCTCCTCGAACTCCTCGTTCTTTCTTGCGACCATCCGGTCGATGAAGAGCTTCTTCGATATCAATCCGACAGCGAGGGCCTTTATCGCCCAGCCGCCAGGCATCGTCGCGTAGCAGGAGACATCAAGCACTGTGACTTGGCCGCCCTTCGAGAGCTCCGCAAGCTCGGTCCCGTTCTCGTCGAATATCCCCCAGTTCTTGGCATTGAGGAACAGGTTCTCGACAGCGTTCTTCGCTTTCGGGTCAGCCTCAGGATTCTTCTTGATGGCGGATATCACATCATCCATCGAGAAATCCTTTTTCTTCTCTCGGACATCCCATATCGACCTCTCAAGAAGCACGCCAAGCTCCGATGTCTTCTCGATCCCGAATGCGAGCACCCAGTCGTCGATATCGAGCTCTGATGGCTTTATCGAGAAAGGCGAATCTGTCGGGATGCCTTTCTCCCTGTATTCCTTATAATACCCTGTCGGCGTGAATATCTTGACATCGAGGCCCTTGCCTTTGAGTCCCCACTGCCGCAGAAGCTCATCATCCTTCTGATTAGGATACTTCATAGTCCAGTAGATGCCCATCGTGTCGAGCATTATGACTGAGATGTTGCTCGATACCTCTTCCGGAAGGTCAGCCATTCCTTCGGCAAGGACTCCCATCGTGTAGGACTTTCCAGAATTGTGAGATATTATGCCATTCGCTATGAATGAATGATTTTTCGGGACCGTCAGATCATAGACTTCAGATATTCCTCTGACCCTCAATATTTTCCTTATTTTCTGAGTGAAAATGTTGCCTGAGAAATATTTAGTCCCTTTCCTTCTCTCCACTTGATTGAATTTTCGCTTTTTCAATCGTTCTGTTTTCGATGGGTCGAAAAAACCGATCTTCCTGAAATTCTGTATCGATGCGTAATCCATTATGTCAAGCAGATGACTCGTGAATCTCCTGCCATTGCAGCTCGTTTTCTTTTCCCTTATCTTCGAGTGGATGTTGAAATGCGAAAGGATAAGATTCAAGTCCGTGAGGAAAAGTCTTGAATTGGAGTAGTACATTATCCTGCTTCCATCTTTGCTTACGAACCCGTCGCAGGAGAAGAGAGCTTTCAGGAAGTTTGTCTTGAACCTATTCGAGCTTTCAAAAACTATTCTTGGAACCCTAATAATCGCCGATTTTTTGCCGAGCGGAACGCCGAGCTCTTCAAATTTTCTAACCACTTTTCCCTGTTTAGTCTCCACAACTCCACAATCGCAATCATTTCTCTCGTATCTTTTAGCTATGATCCCGAATTCTTTCTCCAGGTCTTTCTTTGCTGTTTTCAGCACTCCATCCAGTCGGTTGAATATCCGTAGTCTCCTTTTTTCCCCATCATACCAGTACCCTCTGCCATCTTTCCATCTGCCTTTCTGCTTATTCATGGTGCCGTCTGCCAATAAGAATCCCAGTAATCTTGCGATTCTTACGCTTTCCTTGTCGTTTTTCACTTCAGGCACCTTTGCGGCAGAGAGGATGAGTTCGTCTTCCTTGATATCTCTCGCGTTTTTCCAGACCTGGTTTTTTCCATCGAAGACCAGCAAGGGATGTTCTTCTGTAGCAACTATTTTATGCCCGTCCGCAAGCTCGAACTCTATCAGGTCTTCATTGCTTATCGGATACTTCAGAAGCTCCGCACTTTCCCACATGAACTTTTTCTTATCGGTATCGTACGACATGATTTTGTCTTCCTTCTCGTCAAACTCCTCAATCGGCTTGAACCCGTGATTCGTGAAGATTTTAGTGTCTCCGCTAAGGCAGCCCCTCTTTCCGCAGATGAATATTACGTGGCTGCGGTTCACATCCATATAGATGTTGTTCGACATCGATGTTGTCGCGCCCATCTTGACGAACTGCTTTCCGACAAGGATGGTCCCCCTCATCCCGTATCTCTTCTTCTCTTCCTCATCGCGCCCTATTATTATGTCGAACATACGCATATTCCGGCGAATGGGGTTTAAAAAGGTTTTCAGGCGAAAGATTTATAATGAAACCCCATTAAAAACCAGAAAATCTCAATTTTTGGGGGTGTATTAGTTGGCTAAGAAAACCAAGAGAAAATCAGTTCCTCATGAGAGAAGCAAGGCTTCGACTCACAAGAGAGCTAAGAAATCGAACAAGAACAGGATGATTCTTGCAGCTATCGCGATACTTATCGTCGCGGCGCTGGGATATTATTTCTTCGCGATGGATAAGGTCATCGCGACAGTGAATGGCGAGAAGATCTACAAGAGCGAGGTCGATGAGCAGTACAATGGCCTTAAGTCCCAGTACGGCGATTTCATATCGTACGATATCGCGCTAAACCAGACCATAATAGAGAAGATCCTGATGCAGGAGGCGAGAAAGATCGGCGTATCTGTCTCTGACGAATCGCTCGACGCATTCATAGCTGATTCGCTCACAAGAAGCGGCCAGACAGTGTCGTCTTTCAAGGCGACCCTAAAGGAGCAGAACCTTTCCTACTCTGGGATAAGGGAGAGGATAAGGGTGCAGCTCGCCATAACCGAGCTTGTCAACAGGACATTCGCTGAGCCGTCTGTGACTGACGCTGAGGCAAGATCCTTCTACAATGATAATTCGGATCTTTTCGTCGGTCAGGAGTATTCCATCGTCAAGCAGCAGATAGCGGATTATCTGAAGTCGCAGAAGCAGGCCAAGGAATTCCAGAGCTATGTGCTCACTCTCCGCTCGACGGCAGATGTGAAGACGGATTGATTTTTTCTTTTAGAATTTCTTTTTCTTCCCTTTCTTATCGAGCTCGAAGCTCTCTTCGACAGGGCCGTAGGTCATCGAGAGAAGTGCTGCGATGAACATGAGACCGAAGACAATCATGAAAGCCACTCCGAAGCTCGCATCGAGGCGGCCGGAATTCACATATATTGCTGACACTATGAATCCGAGCATAGAAAGTACCGTGAATGATCCCGGAAGCGGAGCGTATCTTAATCCCATATTCGACCTCTTTTTCTTATTTTAAGAAACGCCATTTAAAAAGATTTCTTAAATCTTCATCGAGCGGATATTGTCAACTAAACGTGAGTTTTATATATAAGTTCTTATATTATACCTCGT
>CAYNNM010000014.1:0-12215 GCA_964398575.1 uncultured Methanosarcinales archaeon | reverse complement strand
AAACAAAGAGTTTCCGCGCAGGGCCCCTATATATCGAGCCTGTCTGACGAAAGTCCTGCTAAACCAAGAATCTCGCTTTCTAAAGCCTTTATTTTAGGTAATATACCCTCCATCTTGCCAGAGACATAATTGGCGTATCTTTTCCTGATGTAATCGAGACGCTCATCAAGCGAGACTATCTGGCTGTGGTTGACTCTCTTGTCAGCATAGATGATTATTTTATGCTCAATGGATAGCTGAGAAAGATCTGTGTCGATTATGTCATCAAGGATGTGCTTTCTCACGATGGCCGCTATTTCCGAATACTCCTCTTTCAATATGCTGTATCCTATCTCCATATGCGAGGCAGGATTTCTATCGGTCTCTTTTCTCCGAATCTCCTCTGATTTCCCTATGTCGTGGAGAAGCGATGCTGCATTGACAAGCTCAAGGTCGACATCGACCCCTCTTTCCTTCATCTTCCTCGCAAGAAACATCGCGACCTTATTGACCGCAAGAGTGTGGGCGAGTATGTTCTCGAATATATCGTGTTTCCGAAGAAGAGCTATGCATTCTTCTGTCGTTGGACTATGCATCATCCTCTCCCATCGTGCTAATTTATAAAATTTTAGAATTCTGGCATCAAGTATAATCGCATAATCCATCAGAATCATTATCCACATATAGCCCCCATTCTCCAGGATATGGATCGTTCTTTATTCCGTAAGGGCAGGGATAGGCAATCGCGCTTCGCTGCAGATTTCTCTCACTGAAATACTCGCGCAGGACTTCTGTCTCCCAGCCAGGAACGAAATCCTTGACTTGCTTTATCTGCATTTCTCGTGTGACATCTTCTGGAAGGCCAAGATCGATTTTTAGCTTCTCAAGGCCAATGCCGGATATCTTTTCGATATCGATGAAAGTCATCGAGCCTTTTATCTCATCGGGATTGATCTTTCCATTCGTCGAATCGGTCATACTCTCGACTGTCGGAATCGACTCCCACAAGCCAGATGCCATCGACGAGATTATCGAGCCAAGGAATATGGCGAACACGATGAATCCGTATTGTATTGAGTCGACCTTCATTTTTTCCCTCCAAGCATTATCCCGAGAGAGTTTGCCGGGCAAGAATCGACGCATTCCATGCAGGATATGCATTCAGGCGAAGTCACCTTTTCCGGCGTCGAGACTATCACATTAGTCGGGCAGACTTTGTCGCAGATCTTGCAGTCTGTGCAGGTCTTTTTGTCGCGATGTATCGCTGTTGGCGATATCGCTGCAAGAGGAGTCATTATCGCGCCAAGCGGACAGAGGTATTTGCACCAGAATCTCTCTATTAAGAACGCACCTCCAAGGACACCAAGAAGGATACCGAATGCTATTCCGTGCGAGGCGAGCTCTTCTGCCTCGACATCCCAAAGAATTCCCTTTCCGAAATGGAAGAATGTGATGTACGGGTCGTATTCCCGAAAGACAAGAGTCCCAGTATACGCTGTCGCGATTATCACTGCTATGAGAATGGCATACTTGAGATAGCGCAGTGGCCAATCAATCCTTCGATTGATCCTTAGCTCCTTTATTCGCAGTTTCCTGCGCAGCCATCCAAGGAACTCCTGCACGGCCCCAAACGGGCAGATATATCCGCAGAATCCCTTGCGAAATAGGCTTGTGACAAGGACAAGCGCTCCAAGGATTATAAAGCTTGACAGCATCACTCTTGGAACAAAATTGCCGAAGACAAGATATGTGTATGCGCTCTCTACTCCTCCGAATGGGCAGACTGCATCGATGGATGGCGCACCCTCAAGACCGCCCCCATAGATGAAATGCCTGATTCCAACAGCGACTATTAACAAGAAGAAGAATGCGAGCGTAGCATATCTCACATATTTTCCCTTTTTCTTATCCATATCTTCATTCCGGCCCAGACTTATTTAATTCTTGTCCGGCATACGGTTCTGAACCGAAAAAGATATATATGAATCAATGATTATGATTTCAATGGCCAAATACGATCTAGGACCAATCGAAAGAGCATTCGCCTACATCCTTTCGGATTCTTTCGCCGCTAATTTGAGATTGCCGAGTTCAGCAGAGAACGAGGCAAGGATAGAGCAGATCGTTCGTTCAGTGAGGAATCATGAGAATGTCGTCAGAAAATCGATAGATGGCGGATTTGTGGAGTATGATTTTGGCATACTCTCGAGAAGAGAGCTCCGGGATGTCAAAAGATGCGCCAGAGCCACAGACGCGTCATTCTCATGGACCGATCTGATTAATGTCGGTCCTCGCTAATGCAGAAATTTTATAAATGGACATCGACTGATTTCTAAGATGGACCTCAAGTTCGACTCGACATCGAAGCTAATGCTTGTCATCTTCATAGTCCTGACATCATATCTTTTCGTGATATCTGTCATCTCGCTACCTTTCGGGATCAATCCCGGCGATAATATCTTCAATTTTTCGACATCGGGCCAGAGCACACTCAATCTTGTGGCGCTTATAGTCTCTGTCGGGATAGGATTCGCTGTCTCCTTGATGGTGAGAGCCGAATCGCACAGGGTAGAGAAGCAGGCCTCGGTGCATTCCACTGAACCGCATCAGAAAGCGAGCGAGATCGATATACTCAAGCGCGCTCTCTCGAAGGATGAGAAGGCGGTGCTTGAGGAAGTGGAGAAGGCAGGCGAGATAACCCAGGATTCGCTGCGCTATCGCCTCAATTTCTCGAAGGCTAAGGTGTCCGCGATAATAACAAATCTTGATAGGATGAATCTCATACAGCGGGAGAGGCAGGGAAAGACATACAAGATATTCCTCGAGAAGTGAAGCGGATGGTCGGATTCAAGAAAACACTTGATAGGTTGAATAAGGAAAAAGAGTATGAGGATAAGTTAGTCATCGATCTGAATCATTTCATTGTCACGAATCTCGACAGTATCAGCGGACTCACTGGCGTAGAGAGGGATCTTATCAGGCGAAATCTGAACAAGATAATCGCTGAATCTACAAGGCACAAATTCATATTCAGTGAGCTTGTGCAGATGGTGGTGGAGCGCGGTGAAGGTAACTACTAGGGCCGAGCTTATAGATCTCATCGAGAACATACGGGCTGTCGAAGTAATTGCGAGAAGAGGCTATGCTGAAGATACACAGACATTCGTGAATTTCGAGATTCTAGATGCAATAGGGCAGATAAAGGCAGATGAGGACAATCACATAGCTCTTTTAGACGAGATACTATCTATGCTGAGAAAGAAAATCTGACCCTTCCTTTTCGGTTCAGAACCGTCTTCTTAACAATCCTTTTATAATGACTTGTCCTTCGTTATCGCTAGACAAGTGCCTCCGCATTGCAGGGCCCTCCTTGCGGTGCGGGGTCAGCATTTGTCATATCGGAAAACTCGCACTTGTCGGAGTGAGTGAAAAAAATGGAGAATAAGACGAAATGGACAATGGGCGTCCTATTCGGCCTTCTCGCCATAATGGCAATAGGAGGAGCGATAGCGGCGACAGCAAATGAGCCGGTCCAGTACGGGCCTGGCTACGGAAAAGGATACGGACTAAAGGACGGATCAAATGAAGGATTCGCCCCAAGGGACGGCACCGGATACGGCAGAGGCCGTGGGATGATGGGTGCCGGTTTCGCCAACGGCGGAGACATCGAGAACTGCCCGATGCACGAGGCTCTTGAGGCCCAGGGCATCACAGCAGATGAGTTCGCACAGTGGCACAAGGAGATGTACGAGAGCGGAAAGCGCGGACCTCTGGCCATGAGAGAACTCCTCGAGTCGAAGGGCGTAGACACATCTCTCTTCCCAGCACCGGGCTGGAGGAGACAATAAATTTATTAAGGGGGTTTAACCCCTTTATTTTATATTTTGGTGGAAAAAATGGAAGAGAACAAGCTTAAGATCGCACTCGCATTCGTGATAGGGATACTCGTGACACTGATAGGTATGAATTTCTTCTCGAACACATTCAATCCGTTCGTCTCGAGGCATCTTTGCCAGAGGACAGGGATGATGGTCGGCACATTCGGCTCATACGGTCCGGGATTCGGGATGTTCTTCGGTTTCCTATTTAACATAGTGTTCATCGGGGCAATAGTGCTCGTCGTGTACTATCTTGTGACGAAGGACAATAGCAAGAAAGGAAGGAAGAGGAAATAGATCCTACTTTCAAAAGTAGGCGGATACTGATTTCTTAGTTCACAATATTTATATTGTCAAGAAGATTTATATTATCATCTAGTCTTTATTTTGTTCTATCCATCTTGAGGAGATAAAATGGAAAAGAACTGGAAAGCGAGGACTGCCAGGGATTTTCTGGCTCTAGGCAGTTGGGTTTTCTATGCATTGGTGCTCGCAAGAAGCATGGTTGGGCTATACAGGCCATTTGTCGATCAGATCATTGTTTCGGGGGTTTTCCTTATTCTCGCGTCCTCTGTTCTGAAAGATTTCGATGAATATAGCGCGAGAATGCTGGTCCTCATCGTATTCACTACAATTTTCTATGAAAGCGAAGTATTCACTGCCTTCGCTTTATTGAGTGGGATTGGAGTCATCATCTCTTCTCGCGCTACGAAGAATAGTTGGCGAAGCATCGTGTCCGGAATTCTTATCGGAACGGCAGCAGCGACAATGGGACTCATATGGACTTACGTTCAATATGGGTTCGAGTAGCGACGAAAGGAACATCTTTCCCCATCCGCTCAAGATAGAGAACCATCTTCTTTTTCATCTCATTTTTCAGTTCATCCCCCATATCGAGAGAATCTATCTCCTGATTCCAATCGATATCGGGTAGTTTCGTCAATGTGCCTCTGAGTTCCTTTCCACTATCCCTTATCTTCTCCTCGACAATCCTCGCTTTCTCGCTTCCGAATAATTTTGTCGCAGGAAACTTAGTGAAGGCATTCGCCCCTGCTCCAATCAGTTCGCCGACTTCCTCATAGCGTCTTGCGGTCGTGCCAGCGATTATCTCAAGATGAGGGAATGTCTCTCTTGTCTTTCTGATCCACCACAAGCAATCTTCTGTTGTTGGTCCTTGTGTGAATCCTGTGCCGTGCACTGGCTTTAGCGCGTAGAAGGTTATGCGGTCAAGCGAGTTCTCGCTGATAAACTTCGCGAGGATATTGAAATCCTCTTTCTTCTCTCCAAGGCCGATGACAATTGTCGCGCTCTTCTTGAAACCTGAAGCATCCCCATACATCCCGACATACGGCTCGATCGATTTATCCGGACAGACTTCCCTGTGGAGTTCCGGTTCTGCTGTCTCGATGGACGCGACTATTCCCTTGACATAAGGGCGCAGCTTCTCAAGCTCATCTTTCTTCAATGCTCCAAGATTCACCCATATCTCCTCACCATAGACGACTGAGACGAGCCTCGCTATCTCGACAATCTCATCGAATGGGAATATGCCGTAGCCGCCTGTCAGGAATTCGATGCGCCAGCCGAGCTTGCGGCAGAGCAGCGCCTCGACAAGGACAGATGCGATGCTCCTTCTCGCTTCTCTCGCGTGCTTTATCTTGTGCTTTATCGTTGAGCGATAGCAGAACTTACAGGTGCCAAGATCGCAGTACCACGAGAGAAATATGCAGCGGCCGTACCACACGGCCCCTTCTGATCCAATCACTTTCGAAGATGCGGAATCCATATCTGCGCGAAAATCGCAGGAATCTTATAAAGCTGATGCAATAAACTTTATAAACTGGCGCTCCAGGAACAGTTCTATGGGAAGAAAAAGCGGGCAGGTGTGGTCGATAGAGCTCAGCCTGACGATAACTCTTTTCTTCGTCGCCCTTGTGGTCTTCGGGATGATAGTCCTCAAGAAGAACCCTACTTCAGGCGAGCTTGTCTCTGATGCCGAGAAGACGATGCAGTATATCTCCTCAAGCGGGAATTCCTCTTTCATCGACAAGAATGTCCTTGACAGGAACAAGGCTCTCACGACGAACTATTCGCAGCTGAAGAAGGAGCTTGGAATAAAGAGCGATGTCTGCATCTATTTCGAGGACAAGGAGGGAAGGATAGTCCAGATAAACGGCAAGAATTCTCTTGGAGAGGGCAATATCACCGTCAATGGGGCATCCTGCGGCAATTAGCATCTAGGCCATCAGCCCTGAGAACGCGTAATCAAGGACCTTCATGAATATGGTGTAGAATGCGACTGTCCCCGCGATGAAGAGCGGGATGAATTTCACCCCTCCTTTGATGTTCCCTTTCTGGATTATCGAGACTATCATCGATGAGAATATCGCGATCACAGAGAGGGACGCGTAGGAGAAGTTCTTGAACATACTCGGATCGACAGATATCCCTCCGAAGTTTATCGGGATATTGACTCCTGCGCTTGCCACATTCCCTACCGAGAGCTGCGACGCGAAATTGCCTATCATTATTATGAGATTGTACGAGAGAGCGAAAAGGCCTGGCGCGATGAGTATCACTATCACAGATATGAATATGACATACGAGAGCGCCGATGCGCTCATCTCTTCCTTGAGGGCCTTTGTCTCCTTCAGGTTCTCGACGACCTTGTCGATTATCTCGGATATCTTCCCTCCGCCCTCGATCTCGCCCATTATGAGCTCCATCGAGCGCCGCAATGTCGGGGAATCGTATTTCTCGACGAACTCCTCAAGCGCCACGCTTACCTCTTCCCCAGTCATCACCTTCTTCGCGGCGATCGCTATCTCTTCCGAGAGAACGCGGAAGCGCGGATTTATCGCTGCCCAAAGCGCCTTCTCGAAAGTCATCCCACCTTTGATGTTCGATGAGAGCACCTGGAGGAAATCAGGGAGGACATCCTCCATCATCTTTGTCCTGTTGTATATCTTAAGGTCCGCGTAGAAGTAGATTATGGATATGAAGATCGCCGCAAGAGCTATCTGTATTATGGACCAGGCGATGAATGTCCCGACAAGCAGGACGAATGCTCCCCATTCCGCTGCGTAGGGGAAGACGAAGAGAAAATAGATTATTCCAGTTATTATGGCAGTGATATAGAATAGGATGCCGAATATCTTGTACGGTATCGTAGTTATCCCTGCCTTGAGGAAATATGAGCGTATCTCGGGCCTGAATCTTTTCGGAACAAACGCCTTTCCGAGGTCCTCTGTCGATAGGAATCCGCTCTTCATAGGTTCACCGTCGGGCGTATCGATCTGAACACAGATATGAATGCGAGCTGGACGAATGCGAGGACCCCGACAGCGGCGATGAACACTGTCGCATCTATCGGTATCGAGATCAGTCCGAAAACTATCGCGAGCATGGTTATCCCAAGCGATGGGACGACGATCGCCGCAAGCATATAGAACATTATCACTGAGTTAAGCTTCTTGCCGTACTTCATTATCTCGACTTTCTGCTCGTTCGCTATCTCCTCGAGTATCAGGCCAAGAGGGCCGCTCACATCTATCCCTAGCTTGAGCGCGTTATTGACCTGGAAGAGTATCTTCTGGAATTTCTCTGAAGGGCTGCTGTTCATCTCCTTCTCTATCGCGGCCTCTATCGGGGTGCCTGTGTTTATGTCGTTTATTATCTTGCCGAAATACTTGCTCGATACCCCGTAGCTTCTTGAGGCATCCATAAGCGCATTCAGGAGAGGCCGTCCTGCGTGTATCTTCACAAGAAGGAATCTTCCTGCGAAAAGTATCTCGCGATCTATGTCTTTCGCTATCTTCTTCACTTTGGCTTTCGGCACACCCATAAGCGCCCCGTAGAACATCATCGCGAAGAAGAGCACCGCGAACGGCAGGATGAAAAGCATATCCATCTTGTCGAGAAGCATGAACAGTCCTGCGGCTATCATCAAAGTGTATGTCCCGACCTGCTTGAGAGCGTCCCGTATGAACTCCTCAGGGGTCTTTCTTATCTCCGCTCTCCTAAGATCGTATCTCAATCCCGGATTCTTCGAAGAAAGGTAGCGCGCGATCGCTATTTCTCTCACCTCTTTTTTCCTTATTCGCTTGGCCTCATCTTGGCGATATCGAGATTCCCTCTGTAGTATTTCGACATCACAAGGCCGATGTCGTCGATCTTCCTTATGTTCTTCTCGACCATCGTCTTCAGTATCTTGATCTTCTCATTTATGTCTGACTGTATGTCCTGCTTGCTCGCTCCAGTGTTCAGGTTCAGGGTCTTCTGCAAGGTCTTCGGATCGCCAAGCTCCTCCATCTTGTCCTTCTGGACATTGTGCTGCAGGAACACATTGACATCGCCGCCTGACCCGAACTCAGCGACCTGCAATGTCCTTCTCTTACCTGTCCTTCGGTTCCTGTTCTGGACAAGGACGAG
Source organism: uncultured Methanosarcinales archaeon (assembly GCA_964398575.1). Classification (GTDB taxonomy): domain Archaea; phylum Nanobdellota; class Nanobdellia; order Woesearchaeales; family CAIVOO01; genus CAYNNM01. The sequence goes on along the minus strand of CAYNNM010000014.1, from coordinate 3,927 downwards.
ATTGAGCGATGAGAGCATTTGCTTCGGTATCTCTATCGGAGGGTTGGTCAGGCGTATCTGCACCTCTTCGGCGTTGTTCGCGTGCATTGTCGCGTAGACAGAGTGGCCTGTGTGCATCGCCTCAAGAAGGACCTGCGCCTCCTCTCTTTTCCTTATCTCTCCGACGACTATCCTATCAGGCCTCATCCTTAGCGAATTGACAAGAAGATCAAGCATCGTGACACCTCCTTTCCCTTCGGGGTTCGGAAGCCTCGTCTCCATCGGGACCCAGTGGAGATTCTGCGGCAGCGTAAGCTCGCGGGTGTCCTCTATCGATATGACTCTCTGGTTCGGAGGGAAGAAGCACGACACCACATTGAGCATGGATGTCTTACCTGAGCCTGTTCCTCCGGCGACAAGGACACTCATCTCGTTCTGGATAGCCATCCACAGGAACGCCGCAGTCTCATATGATATCGTTCCCTGCTTTATGAAATCAGTGACTGTCCAAGGGTCAGCGGCGAATTTCCTGATAGTTATCGTGTTTCCTTTCGAGGATATCGGGGATAATGTGGCATTTACCCTGTCGCCTGATGCGAGGGAGGCATCCATCAGGGGAGAGAGGAGGGTTATCTCCTTGTTTATGTCGCGGCCTATTATCGTCGCGTAGTGGCGTATCTTCGATTCCTTCCCTATGATTATGTTCGTCCTCACCCACCCGTGCTTCTTATGGTAGACCCAGACGGGCTCAGCTGCGTTATTGACTACGATCTCTTCCAGCTCTCCGTCCTTAAGAAGTATCTCTATGTTGCCGAATCCCATATTCTGCGATATAAGATATGATGTCAGCATATCCTTTGTCTCCCTGTCTGCCTTCGGGAAATATGTGTCGAGAAGTGTCATTATCTCCTTCTTGAAGGAGTTCCGCACGCTATCTCCTTCATAGGCGTCGGCGGCAGCGGAGCTGACATTTACTTTCGAGATGAATTCCTCCCTTATCTTCTCGAGTATTATCTTTGTCGTCTCGCTGACATTCGAGAGCGTTATCGAGTAGAGCGGAGCGGAATCATTCTCTCCCTGCGTGATGGTTATCGTGTTCTTCACGCCATTTAGCTCTATCTCGTAGCTCTCAAGCAGCTTGATCTGTGCCTTTCCCATTCAGTCCCCCACCTATTCACTGCAATTCCAGCCGGTTCTCGAGGCTGGATATCTGGGCAGCGATTATTATGTCCTTGTAAAGCTCGACGATCCTCTCATACAGCTCGGTCTTCTCTATCGAGAATCCTTCAGGAAGCGAATGATATACATCCTGGCATCTCCTGTACTCGTTGATCGCAGCCTCCACTTTCTTCTCCTGGACAAGCTTTTTCGCCTGCGCCATCGACATCAGTATAATCCTCTTCTTCCTGTCGTAGTCTTTCCTGTCGAACTCGATTGACCTTTGGAGAAGCGATGCTTCCATAGAGCAGATGTCCTTCTTGACCATCTCCTTCTCTTCCTTGAAATCAGGAGGGATGAGCTCGAAAAGCTCCATTATCTCAGAATGCGCTTTCTTCGCGGGAATCACATCCTCTTTCGAGAGGCTGTTCCGCATCTCAAGAAGAAGCTCTTTTATCCTGCTGACCTTCGATTCGGCGAGCGACCAGTCTTTCTTCAGCTTCTCGGCGTGCTCCTTAAGGCTCGATATTATCTTATCCGAGACAGCTATCTTATCAGCCCCTCTCTCATTCATCTTCTCGGCAAGAAGGTCTATCTCTGTCTTAGGCTTCTCAGGCTCGATAGCCTCTCCGCGCTCGACCTTATCCAAAAACTCATCGATCTCCATACTTAATTCCTGAAGCCGTCAAGAAACACCTTCCAAAGCGTCTCGACCTCTTCTTCAGCACCCCTTTTTTTCGCTTTCTCGTAAAATTCCTTCTTCAGCTTATCCTCGTTAAGATCCACATATCTTCTCCAGAGGACCTTTATCTTCTCAGCCTCGATGCCTTTCCTTCTCGCCTTATCGAAAAATTCGCCTTTGAGGCCCATCCTTTTCTTGATGGCTTCTTTCGCTCTGGCTTCACTGTCTTTCTTCCTTAGCTCTATTTCCTCTTTCTTCTCGGGAGTCAGCCTTATTATTGGAGTCAGGAAATTATAGTCGAGGATAAGGACCTTCTCCTCGACAAGGAAATCGACCCAGGTCTGCACCACCTTTATGCTGACCCCTGCGAGCCTGCTCGCCTCCTCGATAGTCATCTGACCCTTCTCAGCTATTATGGTAAGCAGTTCATCTATCTCAGTGTCCCATACGGGCTTATCCATAGAGGAAAATACTGACTTTCTTTTAAAAACATTGTTATTTATGTCAAAGTAGTGAAACTCCTCGAGAAATCAAGAGTCAGCAGACCTGGACGCTCTTTGAGGTCAGATTATAGTAAACTATGTGGAGGAAATCGAGCTTGAGAGGCGCGTATCCCGCTGCTATTGTGACATTGAAGAGGCTTCCTGCCGCGCAGTTCTCATTGGCTCTTCTGAAATAGAGATAATCGACAAAGCTTTGGTTGCTGTTCGCTAAGAGCGGGACCTTCTTCGGATTGACAAGTGTCGATATTCCGCAGCAGCTCGATGCGCCGCTCTGATTAGCGAGGCGCATCAGGAAGCTTGGTGCGCTAGGATTCTCGTAATAGGTCATATTATCAAGATGGTATAGGAATTCAGCGTCGCCTCCGATATCGTATATCTTCTTCTCGACCTTCCTTATCTTAACTGTGCTGTTCCCGGATGTTCCGACCACAAAGAGCGGATCGAGGATATTCTCTATGGGAAAAGATGCAGCTATCGTCACATTCCTCACCCAGCGTGCAGAGGAGCTCCTGATATCCATTGTCACATTCATCTCGACATTGATTGTCCAGGGCTCATCCTGGAAGATTGCGAGTCCGACTACTGTGATGTTCGGGTCGATGTTCAGGTTCGAGCGCGAGATGTTGCCTATCTTCGCCAGATTCCCATAGATTGTGTAGTTCTCCATCAGCCTTGTCGCGCACGCGGTTCCGAGGGGTGCCCATTTGGAGAATGTCCCGTTCTTCGCGAGACTGTCGAAATTATCAGTGAAGTTCGCGATGAATTGCCTGGTCCTGTTCTCCTCGCATATCATCGCGAGGATGCTTCTTTCCGCGGCGACCCTCGCCACTTTCTCAAGATGGCTCTCCTCAAGCGCCTTCACATAGGAATTCGCGGAATAGACTGATATCGCAGATGATGTCGGGACCTGGTCAAGCGTCCTTGTCTCGCTGAGAGCGACGATGAGGAACATAGCTGAGAAAAGCAATGACATAAAAGTGAAAAACACACCTCTTTTCTCCATTCTCTCACTCTAGCAAGCGTATGGCGGCCCAGTGCTCTCGAAATCGCCTGTCGCGTTTCTGATCACCCGCTCGATGACTACCGAGTTCTCGCAGGCCCGCAGGCGGAATGTCTTCTTTCCGGGCAGTGCATCCTCGATGCGGAATGTCCCATTGATGCTTGGTCCGCTCGCCCTGCAGAACTGGCAGACATAGACGAGGCTTGTGTCTCCTCCCCCTGTGCCTGTCCGCACGCTGAAGACAAGCTCGCGGCCAGCCATCACGCTTATGTTGTTGACTCCATCAGGCATATTGAACTCGATGACTGTCTTCGACCCTTTTCCGAGAGTCTGTATACTGTTCACGTTGTTGATTATCGAGTTGCCTATCTGGCTGACCTGCGCAGCGACAATCTCGTACTGGTATGACTTCTGCCTCTCTGAATAGAGGTAGACTGACGGTACTATCAGCATCATGGCAAGGCCAATTAGCATAAGATACTCCATAGTTATCTGCGCACGGGACATATCCAGGAACCGAGAAACAGCTTATTTAAAGCTTGCTAAAGGAACGGCCCTGCGCGGAAACTCTTTGTTTTTATTTCCTGACTAAGACATAGACTTTT
>CAYNNM010000013.1:0-13006 GCA_964398575.1 uncultured Methanosarcinales archaeon | reverse complement strand
TTGCATAATTCAGCTAAGGGGCGAAGCCCTTGAGGGAATTATGCAACAAAGCACTGGCTAAAAAACATTTATAAATAACAGGAATATCTCAAAGGATACGCAAATGGCAGGAAAAGAAGCGAAAGAAGAATCTGGAAAAGCGCAGGCAAGAAGCGCAGGCTATGATGCTGTCGGTGCTGAGAGCGAAGTTCTTAATCTCTGGAAGAAAGAGAGGATATACGATAAGATAGTCAAGCGGAACAAAGGGAAAAGATCATTCTTCTATCTCGATGGGCCGCCCTACACGACCGGCTCGATACACATAGGGCACGCGTGGGGAAAGGCGCTTCGCGATTCCATAATGAGGTACAAGAGGATGCAGGGATTCGATGTCCGCGACCAGCCGGGCTTCGATATGCACGGGCTTCCGATCGAGAACCAGGTGGAGAAGGAGCTTGGCCTTAAGAACAAGCAGGAGATTGTCGATAAGTTCGGCGTCGAGAAGTTCACGAAGGAGTGCGAGAGCTATGCCCTCCGGATGATGAAGCCGATGATAAAGGATTTCGAGCGCCTCGGCGTCTGGATGGACTGGAAGGACCCTTATATGACGATCAAGAACGAGTACATCGAGGGCGCGTGGCACACTCTTTCTCTCGCCGAGAAGAACGGATATCTATATGAAGGGAAGAAGGCGATGACCTGGTGCCCGCAGTGCGCGACAGCACTCGCGAAGCACGAGCTCGAGTACGCTGACCGGACAGATGACTCTATTTTCGTCAAGCTTCCTATCCGCGACCGCGAGAATGAGTTCCTGGTAGTATGGACAACGACTCCGTGGACTCTGCCGTTCAATCTTGCGGTGATGGTGAACCCTGATTTCGATTATGTGAGAGCGAAGATAAGGGAGAATGGCGAAGTGTGGATTGTCGTAAAAGAACTCGCGATTCAGGTCATAAATAACTCAGCTGAGAAGACATTCGACATCATCGAAGAGCTGAAGGGCGAGAGGCTTTCAGGCATAAGGTATTTCCATCCATTCCTCGACGAGGATTCGGAGCAGAGACACATCTTCGATGATAATCCGAAAAGCCACTCTGTGGTCTTTGGCCCGGAATTCGTGACACTCGATGCGGGAAGCGGGCTTGTCCACTGCGCGCCAGGCTGCGGGCCTGAGGATTTCGAGGTAGGAAGAAGGAACAATCTTCCGGCGTATAACTCTGTCGATGATTACGGGGAATTCCCGGAAGGGATGGGAAGGCTCTCCGGACTTTTCGCGAAGAAGGATGATTCAAGATTCATCGAGATTCTGGAAGAGAAGGGGCTTATCGTCTCGAAATCGAAGATACGCCACGAGTACGCGCACTGCTGGAGGTCAAAGACCCCAGTCATCTTCCGCGCGACGGATCAATGGTTCCTCGCTGTCGAGCGGCTGAAGAAGGAGATGATCAAGGAGAATGAGGGGATCGCCTGGACTCCTGACTGGGGCGGGAACAGATGGTTCAAGTCGTGGCTCGAGAATCTGCAGGACTGGTGCATATCTAGGCAGAGGTTCTGGGGGATACCGCTTCCGATATGGAAGTGCGAGTGCGGGAAGATAAAGGTCATCGGCTCGAAGAAGGAAGCGGAAGAGCTCTCCGGAAAGAAGATAGAGAACCTGCATCGCCCATTCATCGACGGGATAAGGATCAAGTGCGATTGCAGGAAGGATATGCATAGGGTCCCTGACATCCTTGATGTCTGGTTCGACTCGGGGGCAGCTCCCTGGGCGTCGCTTGAATATCCCGGCAAGAACACCTATGAGATACTCGGAACGCCTGATCTCATACTCGAGGGAAAAGACCAGATACGCGGATGGTTCAACTCGCTCACCTGCATGTCGATGGTCTCCTTCAGGAAGATCCCATTCAAGGCAGTCTATATGCACGGCTTTGTCAATGACGCGCTCGGAAGGAAATTCTCGAAGTCGCTCAAGAACGGGATATCGCCATATGAGGTCATAGACAAGCACGGAGCTGATGTACTGCGATACTATATGATAGGCGCCGCGGCTCCCGGTCTTGACATAAACTACAACGCAGAGGATATGCTCCAGAAGGCGAAGAATCTTCAGATACTATGGAATCTCCACAAGTTCCTGATAGAGTACTCAAAGACGATCGGAAAGAAGCCGCATAAGCTCAAGATCGACGAGAAGGCGCTTGACATACCTGAGAGATACATCATATCGAAGATGAATTCGGCTCTTAAGAGGATGACAGATTCATTCGATGGCTATCGCCTGAATGAGACTCCTTGGATAGCCGAAGAGCTCTACCTCGCCCTCTCGAGGACATACATACAGAACGTCAGGGAGAAATCGAGTGTCGGGACTGATGAGGAGAAGGAGATTGTCCTCTACACGATATATAGGGTTCTCTACGAGACGATCAAGATGCTCGCTCCTATCGCGCCGTTCATGACAGAGACGATGTACCAGAACCTGAAGAAGGAGTTCAAGCTCGATGAGGAATCAGTGCATCTTCTCTCCTGGCCGAATTTCTATGAAGAGGAGATCGATGGCGAGCTCGAGCGCGATTCGGAGAATGTCGAGAAGGTGATAACCGCAATACTCTCGGCGAGAGAGAAGGCGCAGATAGGCGTCAGATGGCCGATATCGTCTGTGAGGATAGTCTCGAGGGATAAGGGCGTCCGGGAAGCGGCATCGAGGATGAAGGAGATAATCAAGGTCCAGACAAACACCAAGGAGATCGAGGTCCTTGAGAATTTCAGGGAGGCGAAAGTCGCGGCGAAGCCTGATTTCGCGAAGATCGCTCCGGTCTATAAGGATTTCACTCCGAAGATAATCGCGAAGCTCGTCTTCGAGTCACCTGAATCGATACTGAAGCACATCGAGGAGAAGGGAAGATTCGAGATGAAGATAGAGGGAAGGGATATTGTCCTTGAGAAGCAGCATCTTATCATCGAGCGCACTGTGCCTCCGGATACTGTTTTCGCGGAATTCTCCGGCGGCGAGATATATCTTTCGGCAGAGAGGACGCCTCGGCTTGAGGGCGAAGGGTACGCCCGCGAGATAATGAGGCGGGTGCAGCAGCTCCGGAAGGATGCGGGCCTCAAGAAGACGCACGAGATATCGCTTGCGATATCTTTCGATGATGCTCTCTTCGATGAGCTTGCGAAGCACGAGGGATTGATCGCGGAGAAATGCGGGGCGAGAAAGATATCTGTCGAGAAAGATATTCCGGGGAAGAAGCACGAGCACGCACGAGAGGAGAAGATAAAAGGGAAGAGCGTGTGGATCGGGTTCGATGTCCTGAAATGATCCTTGTTTTTGTTTTCTGTTTTTATGAAATGCTTATCGCTTTAATTTCCTATAACAAGATATCCGCAATCCTGTAAAAGCTATACCATTACACAAGTATAGAAATAACAACATTTATATACTAGTTGTATTAGGAATCATCTAAGTTTTTGTTGGGGGACAAAGACAATGGTGGTATTGTTCGATCAGTTTAATTTACCTAGCGATATTTTCGAGATCATCTTCGCTACAGAGCAGCAGAAGATTGTCGCGAAGCTGCTCATCGGCCTCATGAAGGAGAAGGGCGGCGAGATAGGCAAGTCAGAGATGAGCTCGTTCGCTACATCTCTCCACGACGGGACGAAAGTCGAGATCGAGGAGAACGGAGCGAAGCACAAAGTCGACATCTCGTACAACAAAAGGCAGTTCTACGACCGCATACTGACTCCGATGAAGTCTATGGGACTCATCGATTACAATCTCTACAAGAAGACCTACAGGATCTCCGATAAGTTCGTCGAACTGATGGTGAACATCGGCAGGATGTGGGATGAGGAGATAAAGAAACCGAAGTGATATTTTTTTTGGTCCGGAAAAAGGGTGAGAAGAGGTGAAGAAAGAGCACGCTTTTAAGCTGCATATGGGTGCCGAGCTGCACTCATTGGAAGACTTAAAGCTGGCTCTTAGGACAATGGATGATGCGACATTCCATCATCATGCCAATTCTCACAAGAACGATTTCGCGGCCTGGGTCGAGAGTATCCTCTCCGATAAGGCGATAGCCGAGAGGATCCGCGCCGCGAAGACTAAGGATAGGATGCTCGAGGCTCTTGAGGTCGGAGAGCTCAAGGTCGAGCACAAGCACATCGATGAGGAATTGAAAGACATCAAGTCGAAGCTCGATGAGATCGCGTGGCGCGATTTCTCGATCGGGAAGAAGGAGGATGTCATCGAGAAGATGGAGGAGAGGATCGTGCACGATGCCGAGAGGGGGTTCGGGATCCGCGAGCTCCTCTACGCGCTTCTTGGTTTCTCGCTCGGGATGCTTTTCATGGTAGGGATGAAGGTTATCGGGGTGTTTTGAATGAGGCAGGATGACGCAAGGAACATACTTTCGGATGTCAGAAGAGAGCAGTACTTCCACGTACATATGGGTACGAATATCGGGAACTTAAATGAGCTGAAAGAGGCTCTCACGATAATGAGCGACTCATCGTTCCGCCATCACGCTGGCGGCGGCAAGAATGATTTCGCGGCCTGGGTGCGCGGCGCTGTCCGCGACAGGGAGCTTGCGAAGGCCATCGAGAAAGCGGTGAATCGCGAGCAGATGAAGGATATCATCGCCGCGAGGATAATCGAGCTTGAGGACGCTGCCGCGGGCGAGACATTCCAGAAGGATGTCAGGAACACTGTGCTTGATTTCCTTATGGGGATGGTTGTTGGCTTCATCATCGGGCTCATTGTCGCGATGATGTAGGCTTGCGAAGAGCGATGTCGAACCACTTCTTCCCTCTCGACATATATTCTCGCTCGAAAAGAACTTCGAAATCTGTTGAGATTCTCCTGATATCCGCAGGCGTATAGTAATAGAAGACCCGTCTTCCGAATTCATCATCAGTGATCTCTTTTCTGTACTCGCCGTATTTAAGATTGAGATATAGGATTCCGCCAGGATTCAGGGCCTTCCTGCATTTTCCGATGATGCGCTCGATCTCTTCTTTACTTGAGTGGAGAAGAGAGGCGAATGAGAATATCATATCGAGGTCTGATGGAAACTCATATTCGACTACATCTGCGACCTCGAATTTCGCACCGGGCAATCTCTGCCTCGCGATCTCGATGAATCTTCGCGATACATCTATGCCAATATAATTCCTAGTCAGCTTGAGTATCTCTTCGGCCTCCCTCCCGTAGGCGCAGCCGATCTCGAGCACTGAAGGGTCATTTTTTCCGTTGAAGTATGCGAAGATGCCATCAATCTCTTTCTTCCTGGCTCCAAGACCTGCGTACTTGGAATACATCCCGTCAGCAAGCCGATTATATGCTTCGATGGTGTCTTTCCGTTCATCCATCTTTCTTGTTTGCGAGACGCAATTATAAAGATATCTTTTATTATTTAGTATAGTATTTCCTATACTAATATATTTCTATATATAAATAAGTTTAAAAATCACTACCATAAAGTTTATATATAGATTCTGTTTTGTGAAGTGACAAATCGGGGGATTAACTTATGGAGCCAAAGGACATCAAGGAGATCAACATCATTCTTAAGAACTCATTCTCTGCGATACGCAAGGATATGGATGCCATGAAGGCCGCGATAGCGACTGTCAAGAACGCAGGCCTTGTGTCAGAGAGCCAGATGAGAAAAGATGTCGCGGAACTCAAGGAATCCGCTGTCAGGATAGACAAGCTCAATCTTATGAAGATAAGGCTCGATGAGATAAACAATAACATAAGCCATCTCTATCTCGCGACAGAGAGGCTCGCGCGCCTCGAGAAGGACGCGATCACGAAGAAGGATGTCGATAAGGTCCGCGACGAGTTCCGCGGCGACATGAATGATTTTGTCGGCGAGACAGGCTCCCGCCTCGACAACTTGAGGAAAGAGGTCAGGATAGCGAAAGAGAAGGAGGAGAAGCTGCTCTCGAAGGATGAGTTCAATGGATTCATCTCGACACTGAACAACGAGCTTAATTACCTCCGGAAGACAATAGAGAAGACTTACGATATCAAGGATACGATCACGAAAAGAGAGCTCGATGCGAAGACAAATGCGCTTAAGGATGAGGTCGAGCGTGTCAAGAAGGCTCTCATCGACGCCGAGAAGAAGGCGAAGGAGAATGCTGATTCAGCGTCGAGGAACGCAGGCGAGATAGCGAGGCTCGAGAGCGCGATAGTCGCGAACTTCAACACAGTCAAGAACAAGCTCTCCGAGAAGATAACAGAATCCCAGATAAAGACACTCATAGCTGATGTCAATTCAGAGCTCGACAGGATAAGGGCCGAGATAGTCAAGCTAAAGGAGTCCGCATCCGAGCAGAAGGACATAAGGAAAAGCCTAAATGAGCTCCGAAGGACTGTCGCTCTTGAGGAGGAGGTCGAGGTCCTTCAGAAGACAATCGATTCATTGAAAGAGCAGATAGTCTCCGGCCGCGACATCGCAAGGATGATACGCGAGAAGGCCCCGGCGACAAGGATAGAGAAGATAGCGAAGATAGAGGAGAAAAGAGTGAATGGCGAGAAGAAGGAATACAGAAAGACCCTGTTCTTCGCGAACACATTCATAACCCTCTCGTTCGCAAGCCTGATCGGCGCGCTTGTGGCGTTCTTCCTCGAGAATCCAGTCCATATGGATGGGCTCTCGATAGCTGCGATCGCGTGGTTCGGTGTCGGGATACTTCTAAGAGTATTTGTGATACTGCGAAGGAGATGATCATTTCTTCTTAATCTCGAAAGTGTATCTTCCCTTAGCCTTATCCTCTTCGGCCCAGCAGCAGATCGTGCTGCCGTTTCCGTCGGTGAATTCAGGGCAGTAGCCTCTCGAGACTTTCGGCCGATAGCCTCTTTTTCTCATAAATACTTTCGCGATCTCGGCGATGTTGCCGAAGAACTCCCCGATGTTGTGTGTGCCGTAGACGAAAAAACGCTCTATAGTGACAGGCTTTGCGCCCTTTCCGGAATATATGTCGGCAAGTTCGCTCTCAGAATGGGGTTTGAATCCTGGGTAGCATTCTGTCTTCGCATCCAGGGCCGAACTTATGAATGACTCAAGCGAACCTTTCTCAGCCATACTTTCGCTAATCACGATGTGTATTTAAGTTTTTAGGAAATGTTTTTAAAGAAAATTCCCTTCCGGAAGTCGATGATGGCAAATCCCGATCTCGACCAGCACTTTCTCATCGACGATGATGCCGCAAGGAAGATTGTCTCCCTTCTCGATGTAGAGCCAGATGATGTCGTGCTCGAGATCGGCCCCGGCAAGGGAGCTCTGACGAAGTGGATCCCGATATGCAGGAAGATAATCGCGGTCGAGCGGGACAGAGAGCTTGCGAAAGAGATGCTGAAAAGAAAGAATATCGAGCTTATTGTCGGAAATGGCCTTCTTGAGATCGGGAGGCACAGGTTCACGAAGCTTCTCTCGAACACCCCTTATGCCATCATCGAGCCGCTTCTCAGAAAGATGATGCTCCTCGATTTTGAGCTCGCTGTGATTGTCGTCGGTAGCGGCACCGCGAAGCATCTTCGCGAGAAGAATCTTCTCTCGCTACTCTCTAATGAATTCTTCGAGATAGATGAATGCGGCGAGATAGATAAACGCGCATTCGATCCGATACCGAAGACGAAAAGCGCCATACTTCGCATAAGGAAGAGGGAGAAGAAAGGGATCATCAGGGAACTTATGCTTATGCACGATAAGGTCCTGAAAAACGCCCTGCGGGAATATTTTGTCAGGAAGGATGCACTCACGAAAAGAGAGGCGAGAAAGAAGGCAGATGCCCTTCTGATTCCGCAGGATGTCCTCGCAAGAAGAGTCGATACGCTCTCTTTCGATGATTGGATGCTGATAAAGCGGAGCGAAGATGCGTCCTGATTATATGGGGCTCTTAATCGACTCGAAGAAGGATCTCCACCCATTCTTCGTCTACATAGAGAAGGAGCACGAAGGGCTATTTTGGGGGAAATTGGAGGATCTCATAGGCATATCTGGAATCAGGGGAGGATTCCTCGACAATGGTGTCGAGTTCTATATGAAGTACGAGAGGATTTTCGAGAAAGATAATGCGATGCTCCTTATCGCAAGCGGAGTGTTCCGGGGAAGAAAGACGCTTCCTCTGAAGGGTGGATTTTCCGGAGTGTATGAGGGGCCAAGAGATATCGGCAGATTCATAATGGAGCCTTATGTCCCGCTCAGGAATTCAGACGCTCATCTGGAGCAGATAGAGTTGCTCAAAAAGATCTACTGATGCTGTCTCGGTATGTCGACAAAGAGATTATGCTTCTCGTTGCCCTCAAGCTCGAGCATTATCCTTTTCACTATCGCCTTCTTCGGATCAGGGACTAGCTTGACTCTCTGCCTCATATCCTCGAATGTCGCGAATGGCTTCTCATCGCGCGCCTCGATTATCTCCCACATATGCTTCTTGCCCATCCCTGGGAGGAGCTCTATCGAGTGCATTCTCGTCGAGAGAGGCTGGGCCTTGTTGTAGAACTCGACAAAGCGCGCCTCGTTCTTATCGACAGTGTCCTTTATCATGAACTCGAGCTCCGCTCTCGCGGTCGATGTGAGCTTCGACATAGGGAGCCTGCCGACTATGTGGTGTATCTTGTCGCGCTTGCCTTCGCCGATGTAGACCTCCTCTCCCGGCTGGAGAGTGATCTCTTTCTTCGGGACAAGCTCAAGAAGCGAGAAATGCGTCTTGCCGAGGGCCTGGACTATCGCTGTCTTCTGGTAGATGGGGCGCGAATCGAACGGATACCCATTAGGGAGAAAGTCGAGCACGTATACACTTTCCTCTCGTTCGCGTCTCTGTTCCATTTTTCCTCGGTTTTTGATAAATACATGACTAACCAACTATCTCTGCTATCGTATCTGATATCTTCTTGACATTCTCCTGCGTGAGCGTCACTGAGTATCCTGAGAGGACAAGCTTGACCTCCTCAGGTGTCTTTGGCGCTATGTCAGCGAGCTTTATCAGGTGCTCTTTCTTCAGGCGCGGTATCTCAAGAGACTCGATCTTCTTGATGAGCTCATCCGCCTTCTTCTCGGTCATCTCGAAGAGCTGCGTGTACTCCTCAGTCTTCCCTGTCCGAAAAGAGAGTTCAGTGTCGCGCTTCTTTATCTTCTCTATCTCCTTCTTGACCTCTGCGACGCTTATCGGGGTCTCGCTCAGTATTTTCGGTTTTGACATCTTGAATCCTCTCTTAGAACTATGCCTGCTTCTTCAGGTGCAGCGGGTGGACAAGAAGGGTCTTCTTGACGCCCAGGTCCTTTAGCTCTATCTTGTAGCATCTGCCCTGCTTGCCGACGACTCTGCCGACTTTCCCGTGGAAGCGCAGGTTGTATGAACCGTTCTCTATGCTTGGCTCGCGCGCGAGGATGACCCTCTGGCCTTCATCAAGCTTCTGCAGGTATCTTGTGAGACTAATCTTTCCTTTGGCCCGCTTGTGCTTTGTCAAGAGGTGTCTTGAACCTCTCCGGGAACCGCCCATCTTCTTTACCATATCAATCACTACCTCAATCTATCTTTTCATAAAAAGTTTAAAAAGTGGATAAGGAAGCTATATAAAAAGGTTTCTGTTTCAAAAAGAAAGGTTTATATACCACTAATTAGTCGTGACTATTATGGCGATAAATGAGATCACAGAGGAAGGGATGATCGAGGAGATGGGCCTTTCATCCTGGATAAAGAGCGCAAGATACGCTGAAGAGCCAAAATGCCTGACTCCAGTCACAATTCTGCGCGATGATGGGCAATCTACGAGCGTCAACATATTCTCTCAGCTTCCGCGGAATTACATCGGGGAAAGGATAAAGGTCATCCAGAGCACGCAGAGATTCAATGATTCGACATTGCATCAGCAGGAAGTCTATATGGGCAAGAAGTGCATCGTCAATGAGACGATAAGGATATAGTCAAGGCATTCTTTTCAACTGCTCCATCATATAGTTCGGCTCTTCCTTTCTCTCCTCTATCTCTTTTGGCTTCTCGGGAGCCACAGGGGCAGCTTTCTTCTTCTCGAAAGATACCTGGAACTTGGATAATGCATCGGCTATCTCGGCAAGCTGCTCTGGCGCAATCTCTCTTGGCTGCCATTGCAGATTAAGACCATCGCCCTCTTCTCGAGGGATTATCCTTAATCCGAAATGGCTCTTCCGGTCAGCGTGGCTCGCCCCAAGGATATTGTATGATCTATAGACCGACGCTGCTTTTCTCGCGAGAGCGAACAGCTTTCCTGAATCCTCGTCGGAGAGCTGAGATATTATCTGATGATGCTTCTTCGGCGCGACAATCATCTCTCCATCCTTCGCAGCGTTTTTCGGAAGAATGACTATCGAGAGATCATCTTCATAGATGACTTTCCCAATCCTATCGCACACTGGGCAGCTCATTTCCGGAAAAGGGCAGCGACTTCATCGAGCGAGAGCCCTTCCTCCTTATCGTCTTTCTTGGCTGTCTTCTCAGATGTCTTCCCGATCTTTACCTCTGGCGCTTCTTTCGGCTGCGGAGCAGTCGGCTTCGGCTCAGGTCTTCTCTCGGCGAAGCCCGGGAAGATATTCGAGAAAGCATCTTTTATCTTCGGATAATATCCATCAGGATCCACCACCTTTCCTTCTGGATCAAGCGGCAGCGCATCGCCAGGGAAGCGAGGGATTATATGTATCAGCGTGTGCGGCGCCCTCTGGCCGGCTGGAGCCCCATCGGCTATGAATAGCGAGAGGGCAAGAGGCGAGAGAGCGCGTATCAGGTTCTCAGAGAGCTTCTTTCCGATGACACCTGCAATCGCAGATGAATCATCTGAGAACTCCGAAAAAGAGCTGTGATGCTGTTTCGATAGAAGAAGTATGTGGCCAGGATTCGCCGGATATATGTCGAGTATGGCGAGAAAATAATCGTTCTCGAAGACTTTCTTGACAGGAATCTCGCCGGAGACCATCCTGCAAAATGGGCAATCTGTCATAGCTTTGTCTTTGGATGGAGGTATTTAAGGTTTTTGCAATGGAAGAAAAAAGAAATGAGCCCGTGAGGACTTCCTCACTGACGTTCGGAGCATTTCCGCCCCGGGCGTCAATATTCGAACCCCAGTTAACCGGTCCGAAGCCGATTGTCCTATCTGCCCTGATGATTCTCATCATCCAGGCTAGACGACGGGCCCATTGAATCTTTTTAGAGAAATCGTTTATTTAAAAAGCTCACGGTTTTAGAAGAAAATAGAAATATAATAAAAAAATAATAACTGCTTACTTGCAGCTTGACATCGGAACGATGTTCTTCTGGTTCGAGCACTCCTTGGTCTGGCCGTTCTCGATTATCCTTGGCATTACCTGGATCATGTTGATTGACCCGAACTGCTCTTTCCACTTAGCTACATCGACTGTGTAGACGCCTGTCTCGCCCTTCGCTAGATCTTTCTCGGATGTGCTGTAGCCGACGCGTCCAGCCTCAGCGACTGGCTTCTCAGATACGTAGAATAGGAATCCGTTGATCGTGTCCCTTCCCGAGTTAGTAATCGAGAGCTGAATATCTCCGTTAGAGAGCAGCTTGCATGCAGGCGGCTTAAAACCGATCACAGTGTTCTCTGTGCATGTGGTTCCGCAGTCGCGCGGGCAGTTGTAGTTGTTCTCTGTGTACTTGCCGTTGATAGTGCAGCCAGTGACACCGCAGACAACTTTCGAGTCAGGATACTGATTCTCGACATTCTGGCAGATGTTATCTCCGCAGAATCCGGTGGAAGTCTCCTGGACATTCTTGAGCTGCTCTTTCGCCTTCGGAATCTCCTTCGCAGGCTCTGTCACTTTAGGCGTCTCAACCGGCGCAGTCGGCACGGCTGGCGCTTGCTTCTTGCATCCGCTGATAGATACAACAAGAACTATCAGGACAAGCAATCCTATCATATGTCTCATCTTCATCTTATTTGACACCCCCTCTCGAGTAAAATCGTAGGTTTTATTGTTAAAATAAAAAGTAAGTATCCTGCCAGTTATATTTAAAGCTTTCGCTTCTTTTTGGGACGGGGGAAGTATCACCCCATAATATATCATATATCCAGCACGACCTGTATGTGATTATCAGTTATCTCCATCTCAGCGTATGTCACTGCCTTGATGTCGCCGTGAGTCTCGTAGTTCTTCGCGAAATCTCCAAGAAGGAGGGCGGAGAGCATATAGCGGTCGTTCTTGCGGGTTATCTTGAGCGACTGCACTTCGCCCGTGAGGAACCCTTCTGTGTCGACGAGGAAGAGAAGCTCCTCGAGGAAATTATAGAGGAGCGCCTTTAGGTCGACGCCGCCTGCGGACACTGATTTTGTGATCCTTTTCCCCACTTTCTCGACATCAGTGAGTATGCTTGTCATCGCAAGAGCGGCATTGCCGAATCTCTCGTCGGTATCTTTCCCGTACGCGCGGAACTTCACATCCGCGGTATGCTCGAAAAACTCATATCTTCTCATAGTCATCGCTTCACTTCCCATACTCCGGCATTAAGCTTCGCATCCTTCTCGGCGGAGGTCTTGCCGACGAAGATCCAGTCATCGAGCCATTCGGACTTGATCACTCCGCGCTCCATATTGATCCGCGGAAGGTAATTATGGTGGCATCGCAGGGGCGAGTTCACCCTCACTGTGCTTATCTCGATTATCGAATCCTCGCCGAAGTTCTCCTTCAGCATCGGGACTATCTTGCCGTTGAAATTCTCGACGAGGAGGCTCTCGTCCGGAGCAGCCATCAGCATTGTCAGGGCAAAATGCCCGTCTTTCTCGCCAAGGTACGACTCGACGATGTGCTCAGCGTTGAATTTTTTAAGCTTTCGCTCGTTCTTTATCTTCTCGAAGAAATACTCCCCAGTTATCCCTATCTTGAACTTTATGATGTAGAGTTGCCTTGCCGAGAAGGCGCCTGTCCCTTCCTCATAGGTGTTCAGGCCCGTATAGTATGAGAGAAGCCCTGCCTCCTCCATCACCTTCCTTTTCCGGTTCACACTCATCACAGGGACTTTCGTGTTCTTC
>CAYNNM010000012.1:0-13228 GCA_964398575.1 uncultured Methanosarcinales archaeon | reverse complement strand
CCCCCGCCAGTTTCTGTTACAGAACTCAACGAGTCTAGGAATCTTTTTGAGGCAGAAGACGACCCAATGATACAAGGAACGGAATACATTTAATGTGAGTGCTTCGAATTTCGCTTCCTCCACCCCCGATATGTTTTCCGTCTTTTTCATTTCTTTATTTTTATGACAAACATCTTACCGAGAGTGTTGTCATTGTGCTCTTCAGCGGGATACGAACCGAAGTACTTCTTCGCGTCTATTCCATATTTTTTGAAAAATCCGCTGCTTATCAACAACCCATTTTTTCCTTTCGGGTAATTGATGGTAAGATAATCTTTCTTCTTCTCCTTGCTGAATGAAAAACCCACATATATATATTCGATGTCTTGTGCATAGTTCAATGCCACATGCTTTGGTCTATCAGGTATATTTTTTGAGACAAAGTTCGCGCTTAGCCCAAACCCTCCTCTTTTGATGATGCTTATATCTTTTCCTGTTGCCTTTGTCCTTTCTACTTGATATCTTGTAAATTCGATTGCCATATTCAACCTCCGATAAAATCTATCTATTTAGTTATTTAAATTTTGTGAATTATCATTGAAGTACGGCCAGTACAAACCATATATCTGATGTTATATCTGATGTTATATCTGATGTTATATTTAAAGCTTTCTCTGCCCATTTATAAATAAACCCCTAGATGTCAGAATTAAATATTCCTCGCATAATGATACAGATACTGCTGGGCATAACCTGCGTATTCTCCGAAATAATTCCTGCCGAACTCCTCGACCTTCTTTATGCTTGTCTTCCTTCCCTCGAGATAATTCCGCGCGATGACGCGCTCGACCCATACATCCGTCGGGAAAGCTTCGCTGTGCCCAAGCGAGAAGAGAAGCACGCAGTCCGCCACTTTCGAGCCCACTCCGTCGAGCTTCATCAATTCCTGCTTCGCATCTCGATAATTAAGCTTACTCAATCTTGCGAAATATCTCTTATCGAGATTCCGCAATCCGGAGATCCTCTCGGCGCGGAATCCGAGAGAGCACTTCTTCAGTTTCGCAATATCGTCGATGTCCTTTAATTCCGGGAATGAATAGAATTCCTTTCCTTCGAACTCGATTCTCTTCCCGAAATTTCTCGCGATAAGATTCAGGCTCATCTTTATCTTCGGGATATTCGAGAACGCCGATGCTATGAAAGATGGCAGGCACTCCTCTGGCTCCTGCTTAATTATGCGAAGCCCTCTGTATCTCGCTATCGCCTTGTTCATCAACCCATCCTTGCCGATAGCGAGCAGGATCTTCTGAAGATCATCATCGAGGCCGAGGAAACTCCTCAGCCATCTCTCGCTGACATTCCTTGTGGCCTTGTAGGAAAGAGTCTCGCCATCCTGCCTTATCTTGATGACTTTATTCCCGTGGACTATCCAGAAGAAATCCCCATTCCATTCGTAGCGGAAGAGCTGTCCTGAATCAAGAGTGTGGAGAAGATCGAAGTCCGGGGCGATTATTCTTTTCATGATGAAGAAGAAAAAATAAAATCAGTACTCCTCGCACTTCTTCGAGTAGTATGCTCTTTCGTGGTCGCAGGCAGGGCATTTCTCCGGTGGCTCCTCGCCGAAATGCTGGAATCCGCACTTCTTGCAGACCCACCAGGTCTTCTCGGATTTCTTGAAGAATGCCCCATCTTCGAGAGCCTTGAGAAGTTTAGTGTATCTCTCCTCGTGGTGCTTCTCTGCAGCGCCAATCATCCGAAGGCGCCTTGCGATGTCAGGCAACCCTTCCTGCTCGGCGACTTTCGCGAAATCAGGATACATCGACTTGTACTCGTGAGTCTCGCCCTCTATCGCGCTTTTCAGATTTTCGATCGTCGTCGCCTTGACTGTCGGCACCTCGCCTTCGATCTTGACAGGCGATGGGTCAGCGCCCTTCTCTTTCAACGCATTCATCAGCTTGAAGAGCCAGCCTGCGTGCTCTCGCTCCTGCTCCGCCGTCTCAAGAAATATGTCTGCCATCTTCTCGTAGCCCTCTTTCGACGCTATCTTAGCGTACATAGTGTATCTGTTCCGCGCCTGCGACTCTCCGCAGAATGCGGTCGCCAGATTCTTCATTGTCTCTTTCATTCTATCACCCCGTGTTATCAGCAAAGAAAAAGAGCTACTTTAATAATGTTCCGCAGGAGAGGCACATATGGCAGCCCTTCTCCTCATTGAACTCTGTGGTCAGCCCATACTCTATCTTCGCTCCGCATTTCCCGCAGCGGGGCTCAAGATAGTCCAGCACCTCGAAGAAATTATCCATCCCACTCCCATCCATTATCGGTATTCTCGGTATAAAAATCTTTGTTTTTCCATATATATTCACCACTAATTCGGGATAACTTTGTGGAAAGGTTTATAAAAAAACAAGCACACTCAAGAGTATGGATGTCGTCACAAGGGTCGAACAGAAGATCGCGAGCCACAGCAATGATTTCTCGAACAGGCAAGAGATAGCTCTCAACGTCTTCCAGGAGCTCGCCCGCGAGGCAGACAGCATACCTGAGATGAGCAATGTCGCGACCTACACCCTATTCCGCCTCTTCGACTACGATACGAAAGTCAGCATCTTCGAGGACGGCGATAGGTTCGCAAGCTTCCCGATGCCGCATTCGGCTCTCGAAAGGATCGTCCTTGGCGAGACTGTCTCCGACAGACCCTCGAACATCCACTATATCCCGATGCGCGGGAAGAATTCATTGCGGGCGAAGATCGGATATCCCTGCAACGATAAATGCGTGGTCGGGGTGTTCTCTGTCGGCAACCAGGATAGGCTTTCAGATTCCGACAAGCATTTTCTCTCGAGGTACGCCGGCAGGATCGCGATGGCTTCCCATCACGGAATCGCGATGGACATATATGCTGACCAGAACCAGCTCATGAAGGATTTCTCTGAATTCATGCGGCACGAACTGAAGAACCCCCTGTCGATCATAGGGGGATTCGCGCAGAGGCAGAAAGAGATGGTCGAGAAATACCTGTCCTTGGCGGTCTCTGATCCATCGAAGACGATGGAGCTCCTCAGGAAGTTCCACAGATATGCCGAGATAACTATGCTTGAGGCCGAAAGAATCGAGAACAGCGCGAACTTCACGAAGATAATGGACATAAGCCCTGAGATGGTAAGAGAGATGTCCGAGAGGATTCCTGTCGGCAAGGCAGAAGAGCTCATCAGAGCTGCTGTCGATTCGCAGAATTTCAGCAAGCGATACAACATCGTCTTCTCGAAGGACAGGGATCTCATCGGCAAGGAGATAAATATGCCGAAATCATATTATGGCGCGACATTGACGAATCTCTTCGATAACTCCTTGAAGAACACGCCTCCTGGCGGGACGATACTCCTTTGCATATACCAGGACAAGGGGGATTTTGTCATAGACTCGATCAATGAGGCCAAGAAGATACTCACGCCGGAAGAGCTATCGACTCTCGGGACAAAAGGCAAGAGGTTCCTCGACAGGAAGGATACAGGATTCGGTCTCGACAAGGGCATCGGGCTCTATATGATCGGCAAGCTCATCCGCGAAGGGTATCTCGGAAGGACTGATTTGAGAGCCACCGCGACAAGGACATCTCGCGCGCTCTCGATGAGAGCGCAAAGAAAGTCACCTATTACGGTGCGAGGGATTTGCCGCATAAGCTCGACAGATTCTTCCGGACAGAGATAAGGATTCCGGATTATAGAGTGTTTTATTGACTAAAATAATAAACAAATATACTTTATTGTATATTAATATATTTCATAATATATAAATCATTTATAAATCAAAACCAATATCTTTATAAATCACCCCTTTATCCCACAACACGATGGAACTCAAGATTATCGAGGAAACTTCTAATAAGCTCGTGTTCGAGATGGTCGGAGTAGATCATACGCTTGCGAACCTTATCCGCGACGCGCTCTGGAATGAGTCTGATGTCAAGGTCTCAGGATACAACATCAATCACCCGCTGAAAGGCACTCCGAAATTCATAATCGAGACAGCGAAGAAGAATCCGAAGGATGCGCTTCTTGATGCTATCAAGAAGATCAAGAAAGATAGCGCGGATCTCGCGAAAGCTGTCGCGAAGATTTGATTCTTCTTTCCGAAAATTATAAATAAGATTTCTTAATTCTGGAAAATCAGAAGAATGTTTTCTAAGAAAAGGGAAATGCTCACTTCTTCCGCTCTATCTTCGTCTTCCCATTCATATAAGGGATGAGGACTTTCGGTATCGCGACAGAGCCATCCTTCTCCTGGAAATTCTCAAGGATGGCGACAAGCGCGCGAGTCGTCGCGATCGCCGTCGAATTAAGAGTATGCACGAACCTGTTCCCTTCAGGAGTCCTGTATCTTATGCCAAGCCTCCTTGCCTGGTAATCAGTGCAGTTCGAGCAGGAGACCATCTCGCGGAAAGTGTCCTGGACAGGCATCCACGCCTCAAGATCGTACTTCTTCGCAGCAACTGTTCCGATATCGCCGGTGCAGACATTGACGACCCTGCAGTGGAGGCCAAGCGACTCGAAAAGATCGCTTGCGTTCTTTATCATCTCCTCGTGGAACTTCCACGAATCCTCTGGTTTGCAAAGAACTATCTGCTCTATCTTGTTGAATTGATGAACCCGGAAGATTCCTTTTGTGTCCTTGCCGTGCGCTCCTGCCTCTTTCCGGAAGCATGCGGAGATGCCTGCGAATCTCATCGGAAGATCACTCGGGTCGAGTATCTCGTCCTGGAATCTCGCAGTCAATGGATGCTCGCTTGTCGCGATCATATAGAGGTCCTCTCCATCTATCTTGTACATCACATCCTCGAAATCCTTGAGATCTGTGACGCCTTCATACGCCGCGCGGTTCATCGCGAAAGGCGGATAGACGATAGTGTATCCTCTCTTCGTCATGAAATCGAGCGCGTATTTCTGGAGAGCGAAATCGAGCATCGCAAGATCGCCAAGAAGGAAATACCATCTGGCGCCGGATATCTTCGCAGCCCTCTCAAGATCGACAAGCCCATACTCCTCGATTATGTCGACATGGCTTTTCGGCGAGAAAGCGTACTTCTGCCTCTTTCCAATCAGCCTTTCGACCTTGTTCTCAGAATCATCTTTCCCCTGCGGGACAGATTCGTGGAGTATGTTCGGAAGCCTCATCAGGTTAAGATCGACCTTCTTTTTGAGGTCATTTATCTTCTTCTCGAGATGGTCTATCTTCGCAGGTATCTCTTTCACTTTCTTGAGAACAGAATCCGCGCTTTTGCCCTCTTTCTTGAGCCTGTTGACCTCGGATGAGAGCTTGTTCCTCTCCGCTTTCAGTTCCTCGACTTTCCGGAGCTCATCGCGCCACTCTGAATCGAGCCTGATTGTCTCATCAAGCAGCTTCATCTTCTCAGAATCATTCCTTCTCTCGAGATCCTTCCTTATCGTGTCAGGACTCTCCCTCACAAGCTTGATATCCAGCATCCCTTCACTATTCCCTCCTTCTTTTTAAATATTGCTCTTGCGCGGGAGCAAAATATATAAGATGGTTTCGCAGCCCGAAGGTCGGAAATGGCCCAATCGAACCTAAAAAGGATACTTCGCGAGACCAGGAATGCATCCAAGCAGATGAATGATACTTACGGAGTGCCGATCCGCTTCTCGCTTCCGATAATGACCAACCCGAAGACGATGGATGATCACTTCTCCGAAGCGAAAGAGCTTGGCAGATACGGCAGGATAAACACTCCTTCCGGAGCCCAGTTCGCCCAGGGATACGAGAAGGTCGACATCAGATATCTCGCACTCTCATTGCTTGATGATTACGAGAAGGGCCATCTCGATGCGCTTCTTAGGCAGGACATAAATATCGCAGCCAACATAGGCGAGACGACATATTATGCTGAAGGGAACTGGGTAGATTTTTTCCACAGATTGGAGGAAGCTGCCCACGCGAGCGAGAGGATAACTGGCATCCAGATAAAGATGAGCGACTATTTCTTCTTCCAGGCGAAAGAAGGCCACACGCCGGTGCTTTCCTGGAAGGATTACGGCGTGCTGAAGGATGTCGCAGGACACCTCTTTCCATTGGAGAGTAACTCAGACTGACAAAGTCAGTAGTATTTCTTCACAAGATTCGCGATCGCCGCGCCCATAGACGATGGCATCGTCAGGATGAAGAGGAGCTTTCTTACCTCATCCTCTGTCGCTGCGAATGAGTCCATATTGAACAGGTGTATGAGCATAGCTGATACAACCAGGCTTATCGCGTAGAATGTCACGACTCTTTTCGCCATAAACTGAAGAAGCGGCCTCCTTCTCTTGTCGATCACTCTCTTGTAGCCGATGAAGTATGTCTCGCCGATGAGGACGAGGATATTCGCGGATATCACCATCAGCACATTGCTCCAGGGAAGAAGGAATGACATCTCGAGGAAATTTCCCTTGAAGATGAATGTGAGTGAGAAGATGAGCGCCCCGAAGAACGCGTTCACGATGTCGCGCCCGGAGAAGTGGCCAGGGTATTTCTCGAGATTCTGCTCTATCTTCTTCAGCTCGCGCTCGACCTTAAGCAGCTCATTGTTCTTCCTGGCCATCCTGATCAGTACTCGTATATCTCGAACTTCTCCTCTTTTCTCTCCTCTTCCTTCTGCTCAGGCGTAGGAGAGCTATATGATTGTGATTGTGTATCTGATGAGGATGAATCGAACATATTGAAGAATCCGCCCTGCTGCTCGTAGCTCTTCTCGCGCACAGGCTCGGAATAGGATTGATTCCCGCTTCCATGATCTGATCCGCCCCTCGATTCGAGAAGATCGTGAAGAAGCCGAATCGCTTTTCTTATCTCATCGCGCGAATCCTGCTTCGTGTCTATGGTTATCCTCATCCAGCGATAAATGGGAAAATCTGTTTATAAACCTTCCTTTTTAAAGAAAAACTTTTAAATAGCCAGGGTCCAAAACTCCCATATGGCGAAAAAAGGGGTTTCGAAGAGGAAAGCGGATTCTAAGCCGAAAGGCAAGGCGAAGAGAAAGGCGAAGGGAAAGACAGCGGATGCGCCGAAGAAGAAGACGCTTGCCCATATCAAGGAGAATTCATCATCCAAGCTCGACATCATAAACGAGAAGCTCGACCGCCTGATGAAGGAGCACGAGGAGCTGATCGAGGAAGGAAGGAAGCTGAAGGAGGAAGAGCAGAAGATCGAGGCCCTCGAGAGGGAGGAGCTCGCCGAGGAGCGCAAGATCGAGGCCCTCGAGGAGAAGGAGGCAGAAGATATCTCGAAGATAGAGGCCCTCGAGAGAAGGCAGTTTGATGAGCTCAAGAACCTCGAGATGCTCGAGCAGAGGATAGAGAAGGAGGTCGAGCCGCACCCTCTCGCTAAGATAACTGCGAAGGATTTCTTCAAGGGCGCCATCGGCGCATTCATCGGCCTCGTATTCCACCTATCGATAGTCTATGTCCTAAAGATCGCAGAGCACATATCATTCGAACGCGCGCATTTCTTCTTCTTCCTATCATTCCTCGTCGGAGCTGTGATAATGTATATGACCGGGTTCCGCAGGATCACCCATCCGCGCCTGCTCGTATTCTGGCCGCTTAGGCTGATGATAATATACCTCACAGCGCTTCTGATGAGCATACTGATACTCTTCACATTCCATCCGGGCTATGGAGCCCATTTCGAGGAGAGCTACATCCAGACATCTGTCGCGATGATACTCGCTATGATCGGAGCGACGACAGCTGATCTTATCGGGAGGGAGTAGATGTTCGAAGAGGAGATACGCGGGGAGGAGGCGAAGCAGAAGATATTCTCAGCCATATCCAAGAAAAGCGTAGATTTCCACGTAAAGCTCACTGATTTTGCGAAAGAGAGGAACCTTCCAAGGATAAAGGAGCTTGTATGGAGATTCACATCGGATATCGAGATGAATCTCTCTGCCCTCAAGAAATACAACAAAGGCGTGATCGACCGCATCGCGAGATCGAAGGAGAGAGACGCGCTTCTTGAGTTCGTGACCCGCCTCAATGAGGAGAATGAGTCGCTCGACACCATCGTCGGTATGAGAAAATATCTCCTTTCCATCGAGAAGGAGAAGGAATTCAGCTCCGAGGTGATTTCTTTCATAAATTCCCAGATAAGCGCGATGCTCAAAAGAATCGCATCGCTCATCGATGAATCGAGGGTGACGGCCTCGTTGTTCCGCAGCGTCTCGGCGAGGGCGGTGATGCCAAGATGAGAAGAAGAATCCCCTTTCTTCTTGCAGCGTCTTTCCTGATAGTCCTCGCAGCCTGCTCTGTCCTCTACACCAATTTCTCGTTCAAGATGCGCGAGTGCATCGAGGAGGATGCGCCATCGTTCTCTGTGAGCGGAGGGACGATAGCGATGACAGAAGTCCTCAATCTCTCGAAGGTCGATTTCCAGAAGGAAGGCTCAAGGATAAAGCTCTACTTCAGGGAGAGGTCAGGCTGCAAGAGATACGACATATCGATATCCAATCTCTCGAGAGGCGAATACACTATAGAGAAATACCTGATAAAATACGAGGAGGTGGGGTTCTTCGAGCTTGCGGAATCGAGGAACATCACCATTGTCTAGGATGGAGCTGAAGAACTACCCGAAATACGCGCCGGTCGTCACATTCCTGGTACTGCTTATCCTCTCCCTTGTCATAATCAGCCCGTACATCACAGCCATACTCTCGGCATTCATCCTCGCGTTCGCCTTCTATCCGCTGCATCGGAGAATGAGGAGGAAACTCAGGCGCGACTGGCTCTCAGCGCTCATCGTCTCGCTCATAATCATCGCCATCTTCGGTGTCTTCTTCGCGTTCATACTCAACTCTCTCGCATCGGAGGTCTACTCGTTCTACACAGAGGCGAGGCAGATAACTCCTGCGACTTTCCAGTGCGACGGGAACGTGACTCCGCTCTGCAAGGCAGTCTCGTATTTCCAGGCCGCCGATGGAGCTGCGCTCTTCAATACATATTTCCCTGAGGCTATACGCAAGCTCTCGCTCACCCTCGTGAATATCGTCACCAATTTCATCGTCAGCCTGCCCGGGTTCTTCCTGAACCTCTTTATGGTGTTCTTCATGACATTCTTCCTCCTAAAGGACGCAGAGATCATACAGGAGAAGATCAAATCGATACTCCCGATAAAGAGGAGCTATCAGCAGAAGGTATTCCGCAAGGTCAATGACTCGATGAACGCGATGGTGTATGGAACCCTCGCTGTCGCATTCGCGCAGGGAGCTCTCGCTGCGCTTGGCTACTATATCTTCGGCGTGAAAAGCCCGATACTCTTCGGATCCCTCACATTCATATTCGCGATAGTGCCTTATTTCGGCTCGGCGATAATCTGGCTGCCGATCGGAGCGCTCAAGATAATAAACGGCCTCATCATCTCATCGAACAGGGAGATGTGGATGGGCATCGGAGTCATCATCTACGGCGCGCTCATCGTCTCGACAATAGATAACTTATTGAAGCCGATACTTGTCAGCGGCCGCGCGAAGATGCATCCGATACTCACGCTCCTTGGCCTCCTCGGCGGGCTGCAGATGATGGGCTTTATCGGGATAATCATCGGGCCGATAGTGCTCTCGCTCTTCCAGGCATTCTTCGAGATATATGAGGAGGAGAAGAAAGGTCATCATTTATAGAGGTGCATAGATGCGTTTTTTCGTCAAGGATATGGGTATAGAGACGGGCGGGATACATATAGTCACTCTCTGCGAGAAGGACGCGAAATCGCTTGATCTCCATAAGGGCGACAGGGTGAAGGTTGTCTTCAACTCGAAAGAGACAGTCGCGGTCCTCGATTTCGCTGACCAGAGGATGGTTCCGCAGGGCAAGATCGGCCTCTTCTTCGAGGTCCTGCGAAAGCTCAAATGCGGCGAGGGAGACACAGTCGAGATATTCACCGAGAAGAAGCCTGAGTCGCTCAAGATAATCCGGAAGAAGCTCGATGGCGGAGTCCTCACGAGAAGCGAGATAGACGAGATAATAAACGACATCGTCGATAACAAACTCACTGACATCGAGATAACTTTCTTCGTCTCGGCGGGCTATGTCCGCGGATTCAATATGAATGAGACAATAGCGCTCACAAAGAGCATGATCGAGACAGGGGAGCGCTTAAGGCTGCCTTACAGGAAGATAGTCGATTTCCACTGCATCGGCGGCGTGCCAGGCAACAGGACAACGATGATCGTCGTCCCGATACTCGCGGCCGCGGGGCTGATTGTCCCAAAGACAAGCTCGCGCGCGATAACAAGCCCGGCGGGGACAGCCGATACTATGGAGGTCCTCTGCAAGGTCTCGCTCTCTGAAGAGGAGATAAAGAAAGTCATCGACGAGGCAGGCGGCTGCATAGCCTGGGGCGGGGCGATGAATCTCGCTCCTGCCGATGAGAGGATAATAACTATCGAGCATCCGCTCTCTGTCGATGCTGAAGGCCAGATGCTCGCATCTATAATGGCGAAGAAGGGAAGCGTCTCGGCGACCCATCTTCTGATCGACATACCTATCGGCAAGGGCGCGAAGATACCTTCGAGGAAAGAGGCTCTCCGCCTTGGCAAGAAGTTCAGGGATGTCGGAAAGTCGCTTGGCATAAAGACAGAGATCCTTATCACCGACGGGACAGAGCCGGTCGGAAACGGCATCGGCCCTCTTCTTGAGGCCCGCGATGTGCTCTGGCTCTTCGAGCGCGATCCTGCGCGGCCGATGGATCTTGAGGAGCGCTCCCTTGTGATGGCAGGAGAGATACTCGAGCTTGCCGGCGTCGCGAGGAAGGGCGAGGGATACAGGAAGGCGAAGCACATCCTTGAGTCAGGCGAGGCTCTACGCAAGATGCAGCAGATGATCTACGCGCAGGGAGGCGTTCGCGTGAGAGGGGACCAGCTTGTCCCTGCGCAGCATTCATTCGACTATGTCGCGAAAAAGGCAGGGAAGATATCCTTCGACAATGTCAAGATAGCCCGCATCGCGAGGATGGCAGGAGCTCCGCTCGATATCGACGCAGGGATCTATCTCTATCGCCACAAGGGCGACCGGGTCAAGAAATGGGACAAGATATTCACTGTGTTCTCGTCGAGCAAGGAGAAGCTCAATCACGTGCGCGAGCATCTTGTCAAGTTCGACGGCGTGATCATCGAGTAGATTGTCGTCACCGCCTTCTGAAAAGAAAAGTTTATAAGCTGGTTTTTTCGCGGAAGAAAGATGCCTGATTGTTCGAAGGATGAGTGCGCAAAGATAATGCTCGCGAACTTCTCACAGTATTTCATCGAAAGGCCAGCTGCAGAGATAGTCTTAAGGCCGTCTCTTGTCGGACTCGAGTCAGCTGTTCTTCCGACAGGAAGAGAGGAGACACTTGAGCTCGTCGTGACTTCTGATGATGATTCCCTCATCAAAGGCAGGATCAATGCGGCGAAGTTGACAAGAGAATACGGCGGGACCCATCTTGCAGGATATGCAGAGATAAAAGACAATGGGCATATGACTCTTCGCTGGACCCCCATCCGCGGCATAAAGTACTTCGATTGATGATTACAATATCGTTGTTCTTTCTTCGCTCAAGCCCCTATTTCGTGCATCTTCTCTTAATCTGACCCACTAGGCACTGGACATTCGCGTGTGAGCTATTTAAAGGACTTCTGCCACATTCATTCTAAGGCGCAACAAGCGCTCCCGAGGGCTCCTGCCTAAGGGAGCCATTGGCCAAACGAGGTGAGAAGATGATAAGGCTGAATTATGGTGAGATGAGCACAAAGGATATCGCGAGAATAGCGATCGAGCAGGTGATGAGGCAGACAAAAGAGGCTGTCGAGCTCGGAAGACGCCTCAGGGAAGTGGACTGCGAAAACCAGTTCTTCTACTGAGAAAGAGGCGAGAAGCTATGTGCGATCCGTGCCGCAACTGCCGTTTCGATCCAGGCTGCGGAAGAAGCGCTGATGGGATGGATGTCTGCCCTGTCTGCGGAATCACAAGAGAATGATACACACCTCTTTGCCACCCAACAACCCCGCGCGGCCCGGGCAAAGGCCGCATCAAAATTATCGAAAATCGGCACAATACCTTGTTTTTCAAGACGAGGATACGCGCCGAAAACATCAGGATCGCGCCGATTTGCGATCCCGAAAATGCGCCGCCATAAATGCGAGCCGTAATACCTCGGCCTTCAGGCCGAGGATAGGCGAGCTAATATTTTCAGTGGCGCATTTTCGTTATTTAACAAAAAGGAGGGATAAGGATGCGGGAGATATATGAGCTGCAGAGGATAAGAAAAGAGATGAGGAACAGAACAAGAGAGAGCATCGTCGGCGAATACGAGCTCTCGACGATACATTCGCTTCGGGGGATGAACCTTATCTCCGATGAAGAGAGTGACTTTCTTCTCACACATCTCGCTGTTTGAGTTGTATTTTTTCTTTTTAAACAAAAACAAAATTTTATAAGCCAGTCCCTATTCCCCACCGCATGCAACTCTTCACAGAGGATCAGATAAGGGGGAGGCAGGATGAGATTCTCTCGCGCATCGAAGAGGGCGCTATTTTCATCTATCCTACAGACACAGTCTATTCTCTCGGATGCAACGCGGAGGATGAGAGCGCTGTCAGACGGCTTCGCGCGATAAAGGAATCCGAGAAGTCATTCTCCGTGATCGCTCCGTCGAAAGAGTGGATACTCAAGAACTGCGATGTTCCGAAAAGCGCAGAGGAGTGGATGGAGAGATTGCCTGGCCCATATACTCTTAATCTTCCGTTGAGGAAAGATTCTTCTCTTGCGAAAAGCGTGGCGAACGGAGATGGGAAAGTGGGTGTGAGGATGCTTGACCACCATTTCCAGGGAATTGTCGAGAGATTCGGCTCGCCTCTTGTGACGACATCGGCGAACCGCATCGGGAAGGAGATAATGACGCACATCGACCGGCTCGACGAGAAGATAAAATCCAATGTCGACATGGTACTCTACGAGGGCGAGAGAAAACCAAAGGCGAGCGAGATTGTGGACCTTACGGGGCAAAAATACAATTAAATTTAAAAATAGCCACTTTTTCTGAAAAGCTATGCCGACGTGGCACAACCCGGTACTGCGGCAGTCTCGAAATGCGAGTAATCGCAGTCTAGACAACTGCTTTCCTCACGGATATCCCGGTTCAAATCCGGGCGTCGGCGTTTTAAGTGCTGTTGAGTTTTCGAAGAAAACGAAACGCACCGAGGGTTCCTAAGGGCAGTCTGCCCTTAGCC
>CAYNNM010000011.1:0-13506 GCA_964398575.1 uncultured Methanosarcinales archaeon | reverse complement strand
TATAAGAACTTATATATAAAACTCACGTTTAGTTGACAATATCCCATACATAAACCTTTAAAAACACCCCGTCATATCCGCTTGCGGGGCTAGGTTGGGGAGTTAGTCCTTCCCTGTCGCCATAAACGGACTTCAGATGGAACCGAAGCCTGGGAAGCGGTAGTCTTTGGGAGATCCGGTCTTTCGCTGGACTGTGAGATTCTGTCCCTCGGGATCGCTTTCTTGGGAAACGCGTCAGGTCAGGAATGAAGCAGCGCTAACCAAGGATGCCGGTGCTCAAGGGGTAGCGGAATTGAGGAAGGCGGAAGGTAGCCAGGTCTGTCATTGGCTATCCATTTCCAGGCGTGCCCCATTCTTTCAATCCATTAAAAACCTTTATATATTACTATTTCCGGGAATCCCTCTATATTCAGGGGTAGTTTGATGAAGAAAAAGAGGACAACAGGCTATTTAGCAGGCTCTCTTGACACCTTCCTTAAGAGCTGGAGGATTTCCCTGAAGAAACTGACCTATGTAGTCTTTCTCGATGCGGCATTCCTCATCATCTCATTCGCCTCTTTCGGACTCCTGCTGAAGCTTCTCGAAAAAAAGGCGAGCACACTCGCCGATTTCGACCCGCAGCTAATACTCGATACACAGAATGCCGTCATGGCTGATGCGGCATCGAAGGCGATAGACTCGGTCGTCGCCTCATTCAAGGCATATGCTGCGCTATGGGTCGTGCTTCTCGCACTCCTTTTCTCTGTATCCGCATACCTTATCTGGTTCGCGATATCCGGAAGAAGGAAAGGCTGGATATCGTTCTTCAAGCTCCTTCCGTTCAGCATATTCTTCTTCATTGGGTTCCTGCTTAAGTCAGTCTCGCTCGGGAAACGGATCTCAGATGGGCTTTCGCCTGCATCAGATATCGCGTTCCTAGCCATATTCGCGCTTCTGTCAACGATATTCTACTCCGCGTACGCAAGGAGCGACCGCCTCATCCGCGCAGCGAAGGACTTCTTCCGCGCGCTCTTCTCAATCCATAGGCTTCTCCTGCCGGTCTTTGTGACGGCACTAGTCATCCTCGCATCCGCATCCTCGCTCTCGCTCATCTCCAACTGGGCGTATGGGGCATTCCTCTTCGCCGCGATTATGCTCGCGATACTCGCCTGGGCGAGGAACTACATCCACTTATCCCTTTCGGAGATCACAAGATGAGAAAAGGCCAGATAACATTATTCGCCATCCTCGGAGTGATCCTTCTCTTCTCAGCAGGCCTGTTCCTATTCATCAGCTCGAGGGATGGGGAGGGAAGCATCATCGAGTCGCAGAGAAGCCCGATAGAGAATTTCGTGCTGACCTGCCTTAGGGAGGCATCTGAGGATGCGATAGTCATCCTCGGCAACCAAGGAGGATACATCGAGGTACCTGACGACATAAGGAACAATCCCGCATCGTTTCTGTCATTCGACCCGAAACGATACTCGATAGTCCCTTACTGGTATTATGGAGGGATAACGAGGATACCTTCGCTTGAGTATATGGAGCGCGAGATAGAGGAGTATGTCCGGAAGAACACGCTTTTGTGCCTCGACTCATTCTCCGCTCTCGATGATCAGTACAGCATCACTACGCTCTCGAACCTCTCGATTACCGCAAGGATAGCCGATGAGGCAGTCGTCGTCGAGGCGATATATCCTATCGAGGCGTATGACCGGAAGAACCAGAAATCATCCTTCGAGAGATTCGTCGCTTCATCCGATGTCAAGCTGAGGAAGATGCACGCTCTTGCGAAAGAGATAATGCAGCACGAGAACGAGAACACTTTCCTCGAGAACATAACCATAGACCTGATGGCGCTTGATCCAAATATCCCTTTCTCAGGGCTTGAGTTCTCCTGCGACAGGAAGACGTGGAGCCTCTCATCGATAAAGCGATCGATCCAGGCATCGCTCTACGCCAATTTCCCCGAGATAAGGTTCAGGAACACAGACTATATGCCATTCATGCATCCTGAGAAGGATTACGGGAAGAAAAAGGGCCTTGAGGACGCATACGCTTTCTTCCATTTCTTCATACTCCCTTCGAAGAACAGCTACACTGACCTTTCCGCAGGCGTGACTTACTATCCTGAGTTCGGCCTCGATATCGCCGCAAGACCCGCAAGCGGGGATGTGCTCTCCGCGGGAAAAACAAGAGGTCCTGATATCCTCAGGTACTTCTGCATCAATATGTATCATTTCACATATGATCTCACATACCCTGCCCTGATAACTGTCCTCGACAAGAACGCTTTCAAAAAGAGAGGATTCGCTTTCCGCTTCGCGACCCCTGTGATGATAGACCATAACGCGCCGAACAGGCAGTATGTCGGATTCCAGACGATACTTCCTCCTGCGAGATTCGACCCTGATTTCTGCAGTGAAGGAGGCCGCGAGGTGACACTCACAGCCATCGGCTCAGACGGAGTTTATTTCGGGATAGAGCTTCCAGGGGTCAAGATGACCTACAGATGCTTCACATCCGAATGCCCTCTTGGCGAGACGAAGAATAACGATGGGACATACTCGCTCAAGGCGAATATCCCATCATCCTGCTCAGGCGGAACGATAATAGCCGAGAAAGACGGCTATGTCTCTGGCGAGGCGCAGCTTCTTTCGGACACCCTTGAAGTGGAGCTCACGAAGCTTAAGAGGGTGAAGCTCTCCTTCCGCGCGCAGAAGGACACCGCGCTTGGGACAGATACTCCTCTCGCCGACGATGAGGCTGTCGCGTTCGTGCTCATATCTGATGGCGGGAAGTTCGAGAAGAGCGGATACTACGACAGGAAGGGAGAGCACATAATCGAGCTCATCCTCGATGACAGGACTTACGAGCTTGATGCCACACTCATGAAGGATGGCAAATTCATCGGCGGATTCAAGGGAAACATCACGATAAGGTATTCTGATCTCGCATCGGCATCCGAGGTGGAGCTTGGTGTCGTCAGAAAATCATTCGTCCCGATACTCTCTTCCGAGCAGGAAGAGCTTATGCAGTACATATACGGCATAGCGTACCAGTCTGGCCTTAAGCCGATATTCAGATAGAAAAAGATTTAAGAGATGGAAAGAAGGGAAGATAGGATGAATACAGAGTTCAAGAGATTTTTGGCAGTCTTCATGATGCAGCTGACGATACTTCTTCCTGTCTCCTTCGCGTATATCTACGATATCCAAGTCAATGCCGATTCAACGACTGCGACAGTCAGATGGAAGACAACGACACCTTCCGACAGCAGGGTGGATTACGGCACGACATCTTCCTACGGCCTCACCCAGGCCCAGCCGAATGAGATAACTGAGCACCTGATAAGCCTCTCAGGGCTCACATCAGGGACTCAATACTACTACAGGATACGCTCTGTCGATTCATCGAGCCAGCTATCGTCCGAGGTCGGCTCATTCACTACGAAGGACAACATCCCGCCCCAGAAGGTGCAGGGACTTCGGAATGGCTCGATAGGAACAAATGCCCTGAATATATATTGGAATCCTGTTCCCGACGCCGATGTCGCGCGATACGTAATCTACAGGAACAATATCTTCTATACTTCTGTTCCTAAGCAGCAGACAGGCGGATACATAACCGGACTCTCCGAGAGGATAAGCTACACTTTCTCTGTCGCCGCGAACGACACATCAGGGAATCTCGGACCAAAATCAGACACGATAACTCTCCAGACAAAAGACTCTGTCCCGCCGCAGAAAATCTCAGGGCTCACATCAGGGCTGACCTCGAATTCATCCGTCTCTCTTATGTGGGACAGGAACGGCGAGGCGGATTTCAAGGAATACATAATCTACAGGGACAATATCGAGCTTAACCGCACATCCTCGAACTCATACACTGACCGGTCTCTCTCACCTAATAGAAGATACACATACCATATCTCTGCAGCCGATGATTCAGGCAATGTCGGGGAGAAATCAGATTCCCTTGAGATAACGACGACAGGGACAGCCGCAGGGACTTTCGCGATAACCAATGTGTTCTTCCGCGATTCCGCGGCGCGATGGACGACAAATGACTTCTCCAATTCGACAGTCTACTACGGGCTCTCATCAGCAGACACTGCAGTGTCTGCGAATGACCGCACAAAGGAGCACACAATCACGCTATCGGGCCTCGAGGATGGAAGGAAATACTATTATTTCGTCGAGTCCTGCACAGCCGCAGCCTGCGTGAGGAGCTCGCAGCAGACATTCATCGCAGGATACTCCTCTGAGATCCCAGGGATAGATGCCAATATCCCGGAATACCACAATATGAAGAGGCTGAACATAAATGGCACGACAAAAGAGCTCTCCTCTGTCCAGGTCTATGTCAATGATGTCCTTCGCGGGTCTTATCCGAATACGGGGAATGACGGGCGATTCTTCTTCCCAAATGTCCTTCTCGACGAGTCATCGAAGATAAACATAATCCGATTCTTCGTCCGCGATTATTCGGGGCTCAATGCCACGCGCGAATACACACTCAATCTCGACACAAGCGAGCTCTTCCTCAATCTCTCGATACCTCCGGCTGTCGCGACACAGTCGCTCGAGCTCAAGGGCTCGATAAGCCGCCAGTCGGATATCAAGATATATGTCATCGACGCGACAGATTCCGCTCCGGGAAAAGCAGGGAACCTCTCAGCCAATGCCGTCGGTAACTCGATCAAGCTGAAGTGGAACAGCGTCAATGGGACAGACAAGTACCTCATCTACAGGACAGATGTCGGCCTCCTTGCGGTGACGCCTTTTAATTTCTACACTGATTCGAGGATAAACCGCTCGAAGACATACACCTATATGATATCCTCGATGGATCGGATGTGCCGCGAAGGAGACCGCTCCGATTCGCTTTCAGTGGTCTCGCAAAGCTCTGCTGATTTCGACCGCGCGACTCCTGAGAACGCGAGCTGCACACTCGCTCCTCTAAGGATGCTCTCCGGCATCGAAGGCTCATTCACGACGGCTGTCCAGCTGAAAGAAGGCAGGAATCTTGTCCGTGTCGAAGCGAAGGATGTCTCAGGCGCAGTCGCGAGAAAAGAGCAGATGGTCCTATTCGACACAAGGCCAGTCCAGATAATCTCGCCGACGGATATTGGAAAATTCTCGCCAGTCTATTCCCCAGAGGTCAGGATAAATGGCCAGATCAACAAGAAGGCGACAGTCCAGGTCTTCATCAACAGGGGCAGCGCCCCTTCCTACTCTGTCGATACGGATGATAATGGCTATTTCACAGTCAAGGTCGACCTTACAAACTACAACACTGACCGGACCAACAAGACCTCTGTCGACTACACCTTGAATGACCCGACAGCGTCGAGGACAACCAACATAAGGATAAATGCAGTCGATTATCTCGGCCGCGAATCGCCATCAGTGTCGGGCGACATAGACTACGCGATATGCAGCTACGGATTCGCGTGGAAGATAAACCAGACAAAGCCGATGCCTGACATCCTCCTTCCGAGCCTGATCAGGCAAGGAATAGCGCAGATAGGGATAAGCTACGCAATCGGATGGCAGGGCGGAAGCCAGAACCACACTTTCGGAAGGGCCACGATAAAGAAAAGGCCGCTCTCGGGAAATGAGCGCCCGTACTGGGATGATTCATGGATATCGAATCTTCAGCCCATCATCAGCCACGACGGGAAGGAAGGCTATGTCTCGATGCAGATAAAGGCGATAGATCCTTTCCCGGGAGACAAAGCGAAGACAGAGTTCGACCGCGAGAAGAACATAAGCGATCATCGGTTCACACTGAAAGTCGAGCCATCCCTCACGGGAAATCAGTATCACTGCTCGCTTCCAGGCTATGGCTGCGTCAAGATCCCCCTGATGATGGAGATAACATTCTACGAGGGGAAAGAGAAGAAGATCCAGCGCCAGTGCTGGGATGTCGAGGTCTCGATCGATAGAAGACCTGATCCTGGGAAGATACCAAGATCGTTCCTCGAGGATTCTGTCTCATTCCTGAACAGCACGATCGAGCTCATCGACGCTGTCCTTGAACCACTTGAGAAGATAATGCCTTATATGTTCTACGGCTGCGTGGCCTCGATGGCAGTGTCGTATGTCTGGGAGATCGTAGCGAGCGCGAAAGATAAGATACTCATCCTCGGTTCGAAGACCAATCTGAATCCTGATGTGGCGAGAAAAGGAGGCTACGCTGCCTGCTATGAGATATATGGGAAAATCGACAACCAGGAAAGCCAGGATGCGTATAATGACTGCAAGAAGCTCGCGGAATCCGCTGAGACAAGATACAGGTTCTCCCAGGGCTCAAGATACTATCTCTGCGATAGGATATTCTCTCCTGCTGTCCCGACATTCCAGAAATACGTGAAGGACAACCAGGCCAAGGCGGGAGCGACTTCTCCAGGGCCGCAAGGAGACAAGTTCAACAATCCTCACATCTGCAGCGGTCTTGGCTCAAACGGGATTCTCGGCGCGAATGATGTGACTGCGATTTACGGGTCAAAGGGGAAGGAATCCGTCAAGATCTCGATAGGTGAAAAGCAAGTCCCGCTCAAGGAATACTGCACAAAGAACATAGTCTATTCAGGCGCACAGGGATTAAACACTGAGGAAGCGAAGAAGCTCTGCTGCCTCTATTCGTATCTCGAGGAATGGAGCGGCGGATGCCCCTATATGGATATAGACAAGGAGTCTGCCTGCATCGCCGCGGAGATAGCGAATGATGCGGGATTCAGAGAACGAAATTCTTGCAAGACCATCCTCGGAGATGCGGCGAAGGTGTGCCTGAAGAAAGGCGAGCAGAAGCCGTATCTTATCGAGACAGGAGAGAGAGTCAGCTCATCGTGCACAGGCGGAGTATCGGTCGATGCTCTCCAGGACAGGGCGAAGATGCTGTATCTTTTCATCAAGAGGCCTGATGAGTCGTTAGGCCAGTATGGCGCATATTCTGTCAAGGCAGGAGTGATTGTCGAGAACTACGATATCAAGGCAGCGAAGGATACAAGGCTGCAGGGAGAGAAATTCGTAGAGCTTGAGAGCACCACAAGATACCGCGAGACAGTCGATTTCACCGCCCACTTCAGCGAAGACGAATTGAAGAAATACTATGAGAATGGCCAGAAGAAAGACGCTGTGCCTCAGGGATTCAGGAACGCCCTTGCCGGATGTGTCGAGAAAACAACGCTCTCTCCCGATAGGACAAAAGAGATATTCGATAAAGTGATCGCTCTTATCGGCTCACCTGATCAGCAGTATGTCGTCGACCCGACAAGCGGGCTCATCAATTCGATACGCTGCCTGAGCCTGCCATCCATAAAAGGCCATCTTGATCTGTGGCGCAACATCCTCTCGACTGTCAAGACCTGCTTCGAGACCATACTCACCACAGGCGATGGCTCAGCGGGAGTCTGCCGATCCGTCGTCTCGGTCTATCTCTGCGACATAATGTATGATCTTATCTCCTGCTTCATGAAGAACTCGAAAGGGCTCTCCGAAGAGCGGAGGAACACAGGCATCGGAGGAGTCTTCGCCGCGATGTCGAACGCCGGCTCAAGGGTGGCATCGAGCATCCAGGGAAGATACGGCGAGACAAACACATTCAATGCGCTTTTCGGCGAGA
Source organism: uncultured Methanosarcinales archaeon (assembly GCA_964398575.1). Taxonomy (GTDB): domain Archaea; phylum Nanobdellota; class Nanobdellia; order Woesearchaeales; family CAIVOO01; genus CAYNNM01. The sequence goes on along the minus strand of CAYNNM010000011.1, from coordinate 5,898 downwards.
GGAAGCTCATCCACGCGATATGCACATTCGCATTCACTGGGGACTGGGTATTCGATATGAACGCAGCGATACAGTCAAGCTACAATGTCCCTGTCAAATCAGAGGCCTGGATAGCTGAGGCGAACAGAAGGTTCATAAGCTACAATCCAGTGGCCATCCAGAACGGACTCTCAGGCCTCACGACCTACAATTACCATCTCGCATTGTTCCTGATAGCAGGCTCTGACATAAACTATAATGTCAAGCTGTGCTGCTCTGCCGATTACAGCTGCACAGACGATGATTATGCGACCGGCGGAAGATGCGACTGCGCTGGCGGCGCAAGGACGGGGATACCAAGCGGTCTTGGAACCCCGCTTCAGCAAGCGCAAGTCACAGGAGCGAACTGCATAGACATAACTGGCAATTTCGGTCCAGGTGCACTTAAGAGAGGCGAGATACTGAATAAGGAAGTTGACTTTGTGGCGCAGAGCCATTACACAAGATACGATCAAGTAGTGCTCGAATACTCATACAGCGATCCGAAGAACGCCCCTAAGGATGCGCCTGTTCCTGCGAAGAAACATATTTCTCTTGTCGGAGGGACCCCTCCTGCCTTCTGCTCATTCGATATGAACTCTTTCCACTACAGATGCAGCGTCAATATCGGAAACGAGGACTGGGTCTGGCTGAAGGATGTCTCTGTATCTCCGATATACTCTGTCGGAGAGGACATAAATGTCATCGCCGAGATCACGAACAAGATCCCGCAGAACAGCCTCTGCACCGGGACAGAGAACTGCGAGTACACGAAATATATGACTCTTGAAATAAGGAACGGGAGGGGCAAGGAGGTCTTCCGGGAGAGCGACGGAACGATAAGGCTCAATTCCGGAGAGACAAGGGCATATTCATTGCCTTTCGATTTCAGGAAGACAGCATTCAGGATAACAAGCAGCCATCTTGCCGGAGGGAATCCGACAGATGACATATTTGTCTACGAGTCGAAAGGCGGCCTCACGAAGAAAGTCGATGTCCGCGCTCCGCCAGGAAGCGATTTCATATTCGGAATTAGGATAGTGAAGGAAGGCAATTCGATAAGATACAAAATCTGCGATGTACAGGAGAGGACAGATTCAAAATATGTCCAGTCAGACATAGGGTCCTGCGGAGAGAGCCAGCAGTTCGGAGCAGAGAACACTATCGATTACCGAGGGCTCGTGCTCAGGTTCCCGACAGCATCCGATGGAGACTACTCGATCATAAGATACAGGGAATCAGCCAACAGATGCTCAGGCGATGAGGAATGGACTGCGACAGTCAGGATATATTCCGCGAAAGAGCGCGGAACCGAAGGATATGAGATGTCGAATCAGCTGACATACTATCAGGGCAAGGAGAATATGGCTGAGAAGAAGTTCAAGGTTAAATGCCCGACAGCCACCTCTTCCTCGTCAGCATCGCAGGTCAGGATAAACAGGTTCGTCTCGACAGATGGCAGTTTCGATATCTCGTTCGACAAGACAAAATCGGGCGAGATAGACAGGATGACAATATATGAGTACTCTTCTGAATCAGACCCGAAGGGAAGCTATTCCAGAAAAGGCGATGTGATGCTCGATATGGACGAGGGAACAGGAAACACCACTGAGATCCAGCCGATATTCGGGAAGTTCTATCGCGCGATAATCTATGGCAAGGAAACTGGCAGGGAGATCGGGGAGAAGACCCTGAAGACATAATACAAAATGATTCTGAAATACGTAAAGTCAGCCTATATGGGCATCAGGAAGAATCTGGGATCATACTTCCGGATAGCCCTTATCGACATAGCATTCATGCTGACATTCGCGGCAATCGCGATTCTTTTCGCCGGCGAGATAGCTGAATCGGCGACGATGGTCGCGCTCTCGATCTCCGGCTCTCCGGGAGCCGATGCTGCAGAATCGATAGCCAGGGGGGGAGATGAGGCTCTCCGTCTTGCCGAGGGCACGCTTCGCCTGATAGTCCTCTCCGCGATCTCGCTCTTTGTCCTCTACACAGCATTCTCTGGGACAACAAGCTATCTTATCGCAAGAAGGATAGCGAGGAAATTGCCTTTCGGAGGTTATATGAGAAGGTACATCCTCGTGAGCATAGCGCTCTTCGCATTCCTGATAGCATTCGTTCTTCTCCTCTCGAACACGATATACTCTCTCGCCATAAGCGGGATCTACTCATTCCACTACTTCCTCTTCATTCTCTTCGCATCCGTGCTTGCGGCAGCGCTCTTCTACTTCTCTGTCGCATACTCGATGATACCTTTCGCGAAAAAGAGGCTGTTTCGCGAGGCATTCAGGAATTCATTCAGGAATCCGGGAAAGACGCTTCCATCCTTCGCGATGCTTCTTGTCATCTTCCTCGGGATGGTCCTCCTGATAAAATACGCGCTCGCGAAAGACGCGATACTTGGGCTTTTCCTCCTTCTCCTGCTTCTCTTCCCATACGCGATATTCGGAAGAGCGCTAATGATAGAGACAGTGAAAGAAAGAAAATAGAGAAAGAAAAAATCATTTCAGAGCATATTTCTGGACCTTCTCAAACAGCTTGTCAGAGTCATATATGTCCTTCGCATCATTGTATCCTTTTTCGGCAAGGAATTTCTGCATGGCTGTGACATTGTCTTTTGTCATCGCATAGCTGTCCTTTAGCTTCTCCATCACTCTCCCCGTGATTCGGCCCATCGGCTTTCTTCCAAGGCTAAGTATGGTGCTAGGACTTATCTCTTCCTCATCTGCAAGGGATTCGAGAATAGCTTTAGAGTTGATTCCTGCTGCGCCGATGGCCATATCATCGAGCATCTCGGAATCCATTCCCTCAAGCTTCCCAACGATCGCATCCGCATTCGCTCCGAATATGTTGATGTATTTATGCATAAGTGTCGCAAGAACGAATTTTCCCGAGTATTCTTTCTTGCCTTTTGCTGTTCCTCTCCCATCAGCAAAATAAGGATGGGCTGCGCCGACAAGAGCCCAATCATAGATCGCTGGCTTTGTGGCTTTTCCTTCGTTGATGTCCTTCATCTTCGAAACCAGCTTCTCAAGATCCTCTTTCGCTTTCTTTGCCTTATCTTCAGGTTTGTCCGCCATTTTTTGACCTCTTTTTGTCTTTTTGCTTCCCAATAATTATAACAATATACTCCATTCTCCACTGAACTAGTATATAAAGCTTGTGTATTTTAGTTACTTATTGGTGGTAACAAAGCGAAAGGTTTAAATACTTGCTGCCTGGGCTTTAATAATATTTATAAACAAAAGGAGGGTTCGAATCAAGATGGCGAAGAAGGCTGCGAAGAAGGATAAGGCATCGAAGACATCCAAGACATCCAAGGATGAGGGGAAGAAACTCACGCCCGAGGAGCTTATGCAGAGGATGCACGAGCGCCTGCTTCCAGAGGTGAAAGCGCAGTTCGACGCCAACAAGGATAAGATATCTGATTTCTCGAAGAAGGTGATCGAGAAGTTCGAGAGCTACATTGTCTCTCTCGCCCTTCTTCCTGAGAAGAGGCCTGAGGGGATGGATGAGGATGATGACTCTGCGAAGCCGAAGAAAGATGATGAGGCAGGGCTGCTGAATATCCTTGTTCTCGTCGATGATTCAGATTCCAAGAAGATGCCGAAAGAGGAGCTGAAACTCAAGCTCGACTCCATCGTCGCCGAGATAGGAAAATTAGTCGATCCGAAGATAAAGCCATTCATACTTCTCCTCTCTGAACTCTGGACAAACTGCTATGATGCCAAATACGACATATTAAAATACCTCTCATTCGCGGCCCCCATCCACGATAACGGGATGCTTGCCGCAGTGAAGATAGCTGAGGTCCATAAGACTCTCGTCCTTAAGAAATTCGAGAAATACATCGTGAGCTATGTGCTTGCGGGCTCCCTCATCCAGGGGAAGGCGACACCGGAATCAGACATCGATGTCTTTGTCGTCATCGACGACACCGATGTCAAGAGGATGACCCGAGCGGAGCTGAAAGACAAGCTACGCGCGATAATCTACGGGATGAGCGCAGAGGCCCAGGCGATAACCGGAGTCGGAAAGCCATTCAATATCCAGACATACATACTCACTGATTTCTGGGAGTCGATGAAGGATGCGAACCCAGTGATATTCACGTTCCTCCGCGACGGAGTCCCGTTCTACGACCGCGGCATCTTCATGCCGTGGAAGCAGCTCCTCAAGATGGGGCGCATCAAGCCGAGCCAGGAAGCGATCGAGATGTATGTGAGCTCAGGCGAGCAGATGATAAAGAGGATCAAGGGCAAACTAAGCGAGCTTGGGATGGAGGATTTCTTCTGGGCGACTCTTTATCCGAGCCAGGCAGCAGTGATGCTCTATGGCCTCCCTCCGCCGACACCGAAAGAGACTCCGCAGGTTCTCCGCGAGATATTCGTGAAGAAGGAGAAGCTTCTTGAGGAGAATTATGTCAGGATAATAGAGAGGATAATCAAGTGGAGGAAGGATCTTGAGCACGGCACGATAAAGAATGTCTCGGGAAAAGAGATAGACCAGATGCTCTCGGATTCCGAGAAATACCTAAAGCGCCTCGAGAAGCTCTTCAAGGAGATGGAGAGGCGAAAGGAGAGGGAGTCGATACATCACATACACGATACAATTATCACAGTGACCCGCGATGTCCTCAAGGCAGAGAATGCCGCGGATTTCGAGAAGGAGTCACTCGATAAGGCGTATGATTCAAGAATCGTCAAGAAGGGAATCGTACCTGAGCGCTACGGGCGCATGATGAAGGACATAATCAGGACACGCGAGAAGTATGCGAGCGGAAAGCTCACAGAGTTCGATCTCGCTAAGATAAAGAAGGACGCGAACGAGTATGTCCGCGCGATGGTCGAGCATATGCAGCGTAAGCGCGGTTCTGAGCTTGCCCGCTCACGGATAAGGGTGCAGAACGGCGAGAGGATGGGCGAGATAATCGTGTTCTCTGACAAAGCATTCATAATCGAGAATATCGATTCAGGGGATAAGGAGTTGAAATGCGCGCGAGTCTCGGATGATCTCGAATTCACTGATGTCAGGAGTGCGGATTATAAGGAGCTTGAGGAGGCACTAGCCGCCGAGAAGACTCCTCAAAAGATCTCTCTTTCCCAAAAAGCGCTCCTATCCATCCAGAAGATCTTCGGCCCTGATGCGAAAGTGATCCTTGAATAATCATATCTTCAGGAACCCATAGTCCTTCTCGAGTATCTTCGCCTTTATCTCATCCTGCTTCCCTGAAAGAGCCAGGATGAAAACCATATTCCGCGAGAGGAACCAGACAGAGACCATCTTGACAAGATCGAGGATCTCCGAGAATGAATCATCGATTATCTCCTCCACATCCTCAAGAAGTATTATCATATTCTGGTATCTTTCCATGAACTGGTCGAGGACCTCGAAGAAGCTCTTCTCTATCCTCTTCTTCCCATCGACCGAGACTATGTAGTCGGAGAGCGAGACAACCGATGTGGATACGAATCCGTATTTCCCGCGAAGGACCATCGGGCTTGTCTTTGAGACCCACATCCCTTTCCTTCCGGCGACAACCTCCTTTATGAATAGGTTGTATATCTCATCATTCTTCCTCGGAGCGAAGTAAAGCCCGTTTCCTATTCCCATTCTCTTTATCCCCTATCGACTATTATCCTTCCGATCAGCTTCGTGTTCGCGACAAAGCTCTTGCAGTGCTCAGCTATCCTTATGGCCTCGGTCTCGTATTTCTTCGAGAGAAGCCTGTTGCATTCGGCTATGAGCTCCTTTGTCTCAAGCTCGATCTCGTATGCGAGCTCCTTGTTCTCGCTATAATATGCCTTCATCACCTTAAAATACCTTTCCTTTAGCCTTAAGAGTATCTTCGAGACATCTATCTTCGTCTTC
>CAYNNM010000010.1:8099-13762 GCA_964398575.1 uncultured Methanosarcinales archaeon | reverse complement strand
TCCAAAATAAACATGAATTCTGCCAAAATAACTCCATAAATAGAAACATATTTCAACATTTTTTTATTCATGATTTCACCTGCATCTCTTTTAGTTCCACGTTCATTTGCCACCAAGTATAATTCTCCTTATTCAATGATTTCTTTATTAAAGATTTCGCTTTTTTATTGTTGGGTAGTCCACCATGAGTATCGAATAAACTAAAGTACGCTTTCATCCTTGTAATATTGATGCTGTCATAAATCTCCTTTTCATCTCGAGTTGTAACTATAATATCGCTTGTTCCGAAGGCAGTCCCTTGTATTATGAAAAAATTATTGGTTGTGAAATGCCCAGGTTGCAAGTCTGATGAATTAAACATCCAATTATCATAATTTCTCCATAAATTCAATGAAATTTTAGCAGAATCAGAATCAATAGATCTTCCTAAAAGACCTGCCAGCATCAATTCAGTCATGCTGATGTGCGTTTTTTCGTTTGATAATAAAAAGTTTGTTGCTTTTTCATCAATTGGACTAATGATCCATTTGCCGAAATCTATCCCCTCAAACGCCCCGGGACACCCTACTCCCACGAAGGTTTCTATGTCCCCCGCACTCACTGCTCCTTTCTGCAGGCTCGATAGTGCTGTCCGACACCCGTTTGAGAATCCCACATACTGCAGTCGGGATTTCCCGGAATCTGCTTTGACTTTATTTATCAAAGCAGGATAGTAATCATCCGTCAGATCATCGAAATCATAGTTCGGGCAAGTCGGACAGTCAGTCCCGGGCCCGCCAGTTATCTCAATCAAATAAACATCCCGCCCGGAATCAGCAAGCTCGACTCCGAAAGTCTGCCAGTCATAGAGCGATGACCAAAGTCCTCTCGCAAGTACAACAGGAATCCTCTCTTTATCCAGATAACCAACCAGCTTCTCCGAATACGCAGGCGAAATATGCAGCAGTCGAAGATCGACACCGGAGGATGATCTGGCAGTTATCAGTTCAGTGCTCACCATCCGATCATGAAGAGCATTCTCGATAGAACCACCTAAAGACAAATAATCATACACCTGCACAGCAGAGACATCATCGATAAATGCCCGCTCTTCCCCGCGGACAAAGCGCTTCAATGCGGCTATTGTCCCAGAGATGGAATTGCCGATGACAAAGACATACTTCCTATCCCCAATATAGATGTGATTCACAAGCCCATTATAAGGCGATGAGCCGAATCTGTCATAGTACTTTATCCCGGAGTCATAGCGGCCCCAGCCGGAAGAGAGAGCGAGGTAATTGTTGAGAGCAAGAGTCCAGGTCCGCCCTATCGAGAGAACGATGTCTGCCTCAGAGGGAGAATTGACGAAGGAATAGCCCTTAAGATTCGCGTAGGCATAGTCCTTAAGAGAAACATCCTCTGAATCGACATACACTCTCTTGCCGGAAAAACCAAAGACAAGATTATTCCCTTCATCGCTCTCTACGATATTGTTCCCGTAATCGAGGTAGGCAAGAAGCGTATGCGAAGCATTCCAAAGAGCGATTGTGACATTCCGATAAATATTATCCACAAAAAAGCTCTCCTCCCGCACGATCCGGTTTAGCCCATCCCTCTCAAGAACGCGAATATGAAAATTGGAGCAGGAGACTGGAGAGGATACAAGCAATGAATCAGAGAATATGCGGCCAGATAAGTCAGGCAATAGACCTGTAATGATCTTGCGTGAACCGAAAAGCAGGAAAGTCCCGCCATCGATGAAGAATGATAGATCAGTCCCGTTCGAAGCGATGAAATCAAATGACACAGACCCATTCCCTAAGAAAGAGAGGTCGAAGAACCTCTCCCCGAAATAGAGCGTGCCGTTGAATGGGACAATCGATCGCAATGACACAGTGGCTCTCACCGATGCCCCTTCAGAGAATGTCTCAGGGGAGAAATCTATCGACTCTATCGACACAGGAAGGATGGTCGATACAGTGTGAAGGAAGATATTGTTCGAGAGATTCGACTCATTATAGGAAGAGGTTACATTAGCGGAAAGAACTGTCCCGTTCCTTGCGATGAAGGAAGAAATTAGCACAATCTCCTCCTTCGGAGAGAGATTGAACAAATGACTATGATCCATGAAATAGAAAGACACATTCCAAAGCATCTGGTTGCCTGGATTTCCGATGTGAAATGTCAGATTATAGCGCTCCCCCTCTATCAGATGATCAGGAAGAGAGACAGAGAGCGAGGAATCAGTCCTGTTCGAGAAGTTCATCGGAATAGAGAATGCCCCTTTCGATGAATGGAGCAGAGATGACTTGTTCAAGAGAACCGGTCTTTCGAAGGTCACGAACGTGAAATTATGGGAATCAGAGTGATTCAGAAGCACCGCTTCGATACGTGAAGGGGCATCGAATGTCACGAAAGAGAATGCGCCTTCAGCAGAGTGCGTCATCGGCTCTATGGAGAGGGAATGCGCGATCGGAAGAAGAAGGAAGAAGATAAGCCATCTTTGCATCAGGGAACAGCGAAGAGGGATGTTTAAAAATCTTTTCCGAAAGGCTTAAATACACGTACGTGTACACGTACGTGTATGGCGACAAAGACACTGACAATAACAGAGGATGCGTATAATCTCCTGGTAGAGCGCAAACTCCCCGATGAAAGCTTCTCGATGGAGATAAGAAGGCTGCTTACCGAGAAAAAGAAAGGGAAACTATCTGACTTTTTCGGGATACTCTCTGATAAGGAAGGAGGCGCCATCCTTGCGGCTCTCGAGAAAGCGAGAAGGACAGACATCAGGCTTGGGAAGGAGAAGGCGAAAAGCCTGAGGTTCTGATGAAAATCCTCGACACTACTTTCCTCATCGACATGATACGGGGAAGGGAGGAGACGCTGCCTCTTGCTGAGAGCGGGGATGAGTTCCTGACGACAGAGATCAATATGTATGAGGTGATCAATGGGTTCTTCTTAAGCGGCTTGGGCTCAAAGAGCGTCGAGAAGGCGATCCCGCTGTTCAAGAACATCCGTGTCCTTGGACTGACAGACAATGCCATCATAAGATCGGCTGAAGTCTATGCTGACTTGATGAAAAGAGGGCATCCGATGTCTGACACTGACTGCCTCATCGCAGGGATAGCCCTATCGAACAATGTCGATACGATAGTCACGAAGAACACGAAGCACTTCTCGAAGATAAAAGGTCTTAAGGTCGAAAGCTACTGAACCATCATGGCAGGTTTGCCCGGCATCGCGTTCTTCGCTTTCTCTGATTTCGACGAGGATTCGCTCTCGACGATGATCTCGCAGGAGAATTCTTTCGCGAGCACATCTTTCGAGTGGAGAAGATACTTCATCTCTATATCTGCCGAGAGGACCGCTTTTGGAAGCTTCGATGGGTCCTTAAGCAGTCTTGGGACAAGCCTTGTGACTTCCTGCCCGTGCCTCTTCAATTCGGATGCCATCATCTCCCTGATTATGGCTCCGCCATCGCGGGTTTTCTCAAGGAGGGATTTCATCAAGGCCATAAAGTCGTATTTCCACTGCTCGGCCACGATCAAGGTTATCTTCTTTGGGAAATCTATCTTCGCAAGACCCATCACCGCGCGGATGTCAGTGAAGAGCCCATCGAGGGATTCCTCGAGGAACTCGGCGCCGGCATCTATCTTCGATTCATCCGCCTTCGGCCAGGCTGCGAGCGAGACGAATCCCTTCTCGCCAAGAAGCGAGAAGCATTCCTCTGCGGTGTGCGGTATGAATGGCGAGAGAAGGATGGCAAGATCATAGAGCGCCTTCCCGTAGACCTCCTTCGACACGAATTCTGCGTTTTTCGAAAGGTAGTTCGTGAACTCCATAAGAGATATCAGCGCAGTGTTGAATGAGAACTCCTCTATCTCGCGAGTCACATCCTTAATCGCGCCATTGAGCTTCGAGAGGACTATCCTATCCTTCGAGCCATTGACAGAGCTATGCTCGCCATAGAGGCGATAGAAGCGTCCTATGAACTTGAATGAGCTCTCGACCCCATCATCGCTCCACTCGAGCTCGCGCTCAGGCGAGGATGCGAAGAGTATGAAGAAGCGCGCAGTGTCAGGGCCATACTTCGATATGATCTCTCCGGGATCGACGACATTCCCGATGGACTTTGACATCTTCGCGCCATCCTTTAAGACCATTCCCTGAGTAAGCAGCCGCTTGAATGGCTCAGAGACAGTCGTAAGACCAAGGTCCCGAAGCGCTTTTGTGAAGAAGCGCGCATAGAGCAAGTGCAGTATCGCGTGCTCGATCCCGCCGATGTACTGATCGACTGGCATCCAGCGGTCAGCCGCTTCCTTCGAGAAAGGAGCAGAGCCATTCTTATTGTCTGTGTAGCGCAGGAAATACCAGGAGGAATCGACGAATGTATCCATCGTGTCTGTCTCGCGTCGGCCTTTGCCGCCGCACTTTGGGCACTGCGCTGAAACGAAGGTCTTGCTTGTCTTCATCGGGTTCCCCTCGCCTGTGAACTCGACATCGGTCGGAAGCTTCACAGGAAGATGGTCGAGCCGCTCAGGGACTATCCCGCATTTATCGCAATAGATCATCGGTATCGGTGTCCCCCAATACCTCTGACGAGATATCAGCCAGTCGCGCAATTTGTAGTTAGTGGTCTTGCGACCGATCCCTTTCTTCGATAGCCAATCAGTTATCTTCGATTTCGCTTCAGTATTAGTTACGCCGTCGAACTCTCCGGAATCGATAAGCACTCCTTCGTCGACAAAGGCAGCGCCAAGATCAGATGAGGATATCTTCGTATCCTTTGGGGATATCACTACTTTAATCGGTATCTTATACTTCTTCGCGAACTCGAAGTCTCGCTGGTCGTGCGCTGGCACTGCCATTATCGCTCCGGTGCCATATTCCATCAATACGAAGTTCGCGATGTAGATCGGTACTTCATCGCCATTGACAGGATTTATCGTGTAGCGGCCGATGAACATTCCTTCTTTCTCCTTATCCTCGGCTGCGCGCTCGAACTTCTCGCCGATAACCACTTTCGCGATGAATTTCTTCGCTTCTGCCTCGTACTTCGTTCCCTTGACAAGCTCCATCACCTTCGGATGCTCCGGAGCGAAGACCATAAAGGTCACCCCGAAAAGAGTGTCCGGTCTTGTCGTGAAAATAGGTAGGACTTCATCGGTTCCCTTAAGCTTGAAATCGACTATCGTGCCGGTCGATTTTCCGATCCAGTTCCTCTGCATGGTGCGGACCCGCTCAGGCCAGCCAGAGAGAGTGTCGATGTCGGCGAGCAATTCCTCTGCGTAATCAGTTATCCGGAAGAACCACTGCTCAAGGTCCTTTATCTCGACCTTCGATTTGCAGCGCCAGCACTTGCCGTCCTCGACCTGCTCATTGGCAAGGACTGTACCGCAGGAAGGGCACCAGTTTATCGGCGCGGCCTTGCGGTAAGCGAGGCCTTTCTCGAACATCTTGATGAATATCCACTGGTTCCACTTGTAGTAATTCTCATCGATGCTTGTGACAAGGCGGTCCCAGTCATATGATAATCCGAGCTCCTTCTGCTGCTTCATCATCTCGATGGATGACTTCTCTGTCCACTCGCGAGGATGGATCTTATTCTTTATCGCCGCATTCTCTGCAGGAAGACCGAATGAGTCATAACCCATCGGATAGAGGACATTGAATCCGTTCAT
>CAYNNM010000010.1:0-8077 GCA_964398575.1 uncultured Methanosarcinales archaeon | reverse complement strand
CCGCTTGAAGCGGGCATAGGCATCGCCGATAGAATAATTCCTGACGTGACCCATATGGAGTTTCCCTGAAGGGTACGGATACATCTCGAGGCAGTAGTATTTCGGTCTTTTGGAATCCGATTGCGTGCGGAAGATATTCTCCTCGCTCCACTTCCTCTGCCACTTCTCGTGTATCTCGTTCAGATCCATCATCGAATGCGATAAGAAGGGTTTATTTAAAGGTTTTCCTGCCCTAATAGATGAGCGCGCCGACAAACACAGCGGAATTCAGAACCAGCCAGAGGGAGTAGACGAATATTATCGGCCTCTCCTTATGCGCGATGCCATAGAGTATCCAGACGACAGATGTAGCTGCGTACGCTCCCCAGGAGCTTGCGGCGACACCCGATGCGTCCTGATAGTGCCACACCTTCCAGACCTGCGGAATCGTCATAAGCGGCCCGATCACTCCGGCGAGATAGATTATCCTATCGAGGAATCTCTTGAACCGCGCTTCTTTCCGAAGCGGCTTTCTTCCATGCAGATGATGGAGCCCATCGACCATAATGGGAATCTGACCCGGCATTATTTAAATCTTTAGAAAAATGAAGAGAGCGCGAGTATGGCGTGTATTGTCGCGAGAGTGAGAGCGGTAAATGATGCTCTTCTATGCCACTTGAACGGGATCGAGCGGATGCCGCGATGATTCATCCATCCGACAACCGCGGTGAAGAAGAACAATAGGAGCGCGAATATCCCGAACCAAAGGAATAGCGGTATCCCGAGCACGGAATAGAATTTTATCGTCTCGAGCATAGCGATACGAAGCGGAGAAATTATTTAAATTTTTCCAAAAATTTTATATAATTAGGGAGGTGCGATAATATATGGACAGAAAGGACTGGGATCTTGTCGCCAAGGACTACTTCAATGAGCTCTCGAGTCCCTTCGAGCACGATGTCATAAATCCTCTTCCCGATGAGATAGGGAGGATCAAGGACTCGAAGAGGATGACTGCAGGAGACATCGGCTGCGGGATCGGGAATCTCATCCCGCTTCTCTCCGAGAGATTCGAGAAGGTGATCGCGCTCGATTTCTCGAAAGGGATGGTCGATGCGGCGAAGAAGCGGTGCGAGGGGAAGAGGAATATCGAGCTTATGCAAAGAAGCATGACTGATCTCTCCGAACTGAAAGGTAAGCTCGATGTGGCATTCGCCATCAACTCGATAATAATGCCATCGACAAGGGATGTCGACGCATCGATAAAGGAGATACACAGCACGATAAAGGAAGGCGGACGGCTGATAGCGGTCTTCCCGTCGCTTGAGTCTGTCCTCTACGAATCGATGCTTGTCCACGAGACCCAGCTCGCGAGATTCGAGGACGAGGAGAAGGCAGCGATAAACACAAGAAGGATAGTCGGCAAGCAATACTACGATTTCTACACCGGGATGATCGATGTCGAGGGGAAGCAGAAGCACTTCTACGAGTTCGAGATAAGGCACAGGCTCGAGAAAGCGGGATTCCGAAACATCAGGATAAAGAAAGTGCTCTATCCGTGGGAGAAAGTCGAATCGACGCCCCTTCCTGAATCGGTCAAAGGGAAAGAAGTCAAGCTGTGGGACTGGTTCGTGACAGCTGATAAATAGACAAAGAAAGAATCTACGCCTTCTTGAACTGCGAGGCTGTGTCGATGAGGTCTACATTGCCCATCATCTGCGCGCGGCAGCAGTATCTCTCGACACCCAGCGAATCGAGGACCTTCTTCCTGTCCTCGCCCTTCTCGGTCCTCTCCTTGTACTCCTGCCAAAGGTGGCCGATCGGCTTTCCGCAGCTCCAGCATCTTATCGGTATTATCATTCTCTCTACCTGTACGATTTCTGAACTTTCCCTCGTGCGTTGCCGTGGGTGTTCGGTTTTCTCGACTCTCTCTGCCTCATATCCGAGACGACAAGCGATCTGTCGTACTCGACGAATGTGTCTTTCAGTTTCTCATCTCCTGAGAACTCCACAAGGGCCTTCGATATCGCTGTCCTTGCGGCATCGGCCTGCCCGTTGAATCCGCCGCCTTCGACAGTCACATCGATGTCGACAGTCGCCGAGAGGTTCCCTGCGAGGACAAGCGGCTCCTTCATCCGCAGCTGCACCATCATAGGCTCTACTGTCTCGATGAACTTCTTGTTTATCCTGACCTTTCCCTTGCCGGGGCGGATGACTGCTCTCGCTATCGATTTCTTCCTCTTCCCTGTAGTGATTATGAGTTCCTTCTTCTTCATTGTCTTGCACCCATCAGTTTCGTAAGATCGGAGAGTCTCGTGTACTTCGTGTTGTTCGTTGTCCTCACATTCGCCGAAGCGATCGACTCAGTCTCCTTGCCGGCAAGCTTCTCCGGGACTCCGCTGTAGCAGAATATCCTTCTCATCGCGGCGTCGCCGTGAGCCTTCCTGTAAGGGATCATCCCTCTGATTATCCTTTTCGTGAATCTCGCCGGGTCTCTTGGGAAGAACGGCCCTTTGAAAGGCGTTCCCCTGTTGTAAGCCGCAAGATACTTGCTGATCGTGAATGCTCTTGTGCCTGAGATGACTGCCTTCTCGCAGTTGACTATCTCTATCTTCTCGCCGAGAATGGCTCTTTTCGCGACTACCGCAGCCATCCTTCCGAGTACCATGTCCTTCGCGTCTATTATTGCCATCTTAACCGATTATCCTTATGTCCTTCCCTTTCGGGTTCTTCTTCATGAGCTCATGGAGCGTTATGCAGGTTCCGTTGTGCTTCTTTATCTTGTCGACTGCTGAGAGCGAGAAGTTGAATGCCGCGACATTGACCTTGTGCTCTATCGAGCCTGCGCCAAGGAGCTTTCCTGGGACAATCACCGTCTCGTTGTCCTTGGTGTTCCGATTCAGCCTCGAGAGATTGACTATCCTTCTCTCCCTTGTCGAGGAGGATAGCATATCGGCTACCGAAGTCCAGATGCCATTCTTCTCTTTCGCTGAGAGCTTCTTCAGCTCTACGACTAGGCTCTGGAGGTGGATGTTTGTCGGTCCTGTTCTTCTCATTTTCGATCAACTGTTTTTTTGAATATAAATGCGGAGGAAGGTAATCGGAAATTGCGATTTCCGGACCTTCCCTCGCATTTCGCGAGACACATCGAATCTTGCGAATCGATGCCGATCACTATAAATGCGGAGGAAGGGACTTTCGCCCACGCCTCTTGCGTGCGGATTCGAACCCTCGAACCCACTAAGGGACAAGGCATCTGCGGAAGCACTGGCTTCCTCCTCAACCTTGCGCATTTGACCACTTTGCTACCTCCGCATGATTGTGCGGTCGAATAGCTTAGCAGGTGTTTGAGCATTGCTTATTTGAACTGGGCTGCGAACTCGTCGAGGCTCTCGTTCATTATCGAGAGAGCCTTCTCGACCATCTCTTTTGGCTCGAGCTGCCCGTATGATTCGACGAAAAAGATGAATTCGTTCTCTTTCTCGCCAAGCTTTATCCCGTCGTGGATATCCGCGCACGCGCCGCAGAGAGTGCATCTCTCAAGCGCCTTTATGTGCAGCGAATTCCCTTTCGCGTCAAAGACATCCTCAGGGCAGGATTTCGCGACTTTCGCCGCGTCATCCGGCTGCTTCTTGATGTCGATCACAGGATAATTGCGATAGTGAGCGAGCCCTGGGCTCCACTTGATGTGCTCGCGGCCCTTGCCTAGCACAGCGACTGCCTCGAACTCAAGCTCCATCCCCTTGATGAGCTTGACGATAGGCATCCCCGGGAACGCCGGCTTGATCGCCGGGTCCTTCGATTTTATCTCTTCCGCGGTCACGACTGTCGGGTTCGTCCCTGATTTCGCCTTGAGCGACAGCTGGACAGAGCATTTCGCGCAAAGCTCTCCCTTGCACGTGCACTTCTCCGGAAGGTTGTATGATCTTAAGTCTGTCTTAAGAGGGATAAGCCCGAGGCGATGAGCAACTATCTCGTCGTAGAGGACTGAGTTGTTCTTGCGGAACTCGACATCCTCTATCGCCATCGTCGGCACTTCCTCGATTATTGTCCTCCGAAGAGCGTTCGAGAACGCGCTCGACGCTCCAAAGACAGTGAATACAATCCTGTCTTTCTTCTTCTCGAGGACCTTGATTTCCATTTTATACGCGCCTACCTCTTCGCCCGCCTTTCTTCCTGCAGGTATCGTGAGGGACTGGAGTCACATCCTCGATGACGCCTATCCTCATACCTACTCTCGATAGTGCCCTTACAGCTGCCTGCGCTCCGGGACCTGGAGTCATAGGGCCGTTCTGGCCGCCTGGCGCCTTGACTCGCACATGGACCGCGTTTATCCCGCGCTCCATCGCTATCTCAGCGCACTTCTTCGCTGCCCCAAGCGCCGCTGTCGGAGATGACTCGAGGCGGTGGGCCTTGACCATCTGCCCTCCCGACGATACTGCTATCGTCTCGGAGGATGTTATGTCGGTTATGTGTATGATCGTGTCGTTGTATGATGCGCGGATGTGGCAGATTCCCCATCGGAGCGGCTTTCTCTCGGACTTTCCCTGGTCTCCCTCAGGAGCCCTTCTCTGGAAATTGCCTCTTGGTCTTCTGTCTCCTTCCATCTTCACTCCTTCGCCTCGGCTGTCTCTTCCTTCTTCTCGTCCTTCGGCTTTGCCTGGACAAGGTTCCTCTCGGGGTGAGCCTCATCCGCGAGAGTCGATGATGGCGAATACGCTATCGCATTCTCCTCTGCGACCCCGACGACATATGCCGGCGATGAGATCTTCTTCCCGTTGACTGTGATGTGGCCGTGCACGACGAACTGGCGTGCCTGGCTGACTGAGCGCGCGAAGCCTTTGCGGAAGACCATTGTCTGGAGCCTTCGGTCGAGGATCGCCTTCTGCGAGAGATTGAGGATGTCCTCCATCTTGGCGTCCGTCGGAAGAAGGCCAAGCTTCATGAGCTTCTTCAGGAGCGCATCCTCCTCTTTCCTTGCCTGCTCTGTGCGAAGAGGGATCAGGGTCTTAGCCTGCCTTGTCGCGCTTTTCAGCAATGAAGATGATTTCCAAAGCTCCTTCTTGTTCGCAAGACCGTATTCCTTGAGGAGCACTCTCTCTTCCTCGATCCTCTCCTTCTGCCAAGGATGGCTCGGTCTTGAGTATTTTGGCCTTTGCTTCTTTGTGTCTCCCATTTTTGATCGTCAGCTCTCTACTTTCTCGCTTTGTCCTTCTTCTTCGCTATGCCCTGGACCTTGCCCTTATTCTTCCTGAAGTTGGACTTTGTCCTCTGCCCTCTCATAGGAAGGCCAAGCATATGCCTGACTCCGCGGTAAGCGCGTATCTTCTTCAGGCGCTTTGTGTCATTATCGACCTGGTAAGTGAGATCAGCGGACATAAGGTGCATGTCATCGCCTGTCTCGTAATCATTCTGTCGGTTGAGCATCCAGGCAGGTATCTTGTGTCCGAGCGGATTCCTTAGGACCTCCTCGATCCTCTTTATCTCGGCATCTTCGAGGTATCCTGCCTTCTTGTCTTTGTCGACCTTCGCCGATGTAAGGACAGCGTTTGAGAACATGAATGAGACTCCTTTTATCTTGCGCAGCGCCTGGAGAACTGGCTTATTGCCGTCGAGATCCGTGTTTATGACGCGCAAGATGTGTCTGAATTCCTGATTCTGTGCCATTTTTATTTTCCTTTGAAAACGCCCGAGAAACACCGAAATAAAGCAGATTAATGCTTATTTACCCTGGTGTCGCTCGATTTTACTCGAACTCGGGCAATATTGGATATTTTGCAGGATAAAGGAGGTATTTATAAAGGTTTCGGGTCTGAGAGTAAATGCTCATCCTCCACAATATTTATATAACAAAACATTATTCTTCGTTATAGAATATTATATTTTATAATAAACAAGGTGATAGAATGGCGCAAGCGATAATAAAGATGGATGAGCACGCGGACAGGATACTTAACATCATCAAGGCGAAAGAGGGGCTGAAGAACAAGAGCGACGCGATGAACTTCCTGATTGAGAATTATGAAGAGAACTTCCTCGAGCCCGAGCTTCGGCCCGAGTTTGTCGAAAGGATGAAGAAGAAAGAGAAAGAGAAAAGAATCCCTTTCAAGAACATCGATGAATTGAGGGCGTTGATCGAGAATGCGCAGGCGTGAGATAACACCTTCGCTGCAGAAGACATTGGCAAAGCTCTCGAAAAAAGACAAGCACGCTTTTGAGATAATTCTGAAAAAGATCGAAGAAATAATATCGTGCAGCGACGTCGATCACTACAAAAACCTGCGAAGCCCGCTGCAGCATCTCAAGAGAGTGCATATCAATTATTCTTTCGTCCTCACATTCAGATATATCGAGAATGAAGATAGAGTCGTCTTCTATGAATACGACCACCACGACAACATCTACAAGAAAAGATGAGGCAAAACAGAAAATGACCCACTACTATTCTCCGAAGCAGGAAGGCGAGTTTTCGCCATACAGGATATCGGTGAATGTCGCCGGACTCACATTCGAGCTCTACTCGGCCAGCGGAGTCTTCTCGAAGGATGAGCTGGATAAGGGATCAAGAGCATTGATAGAGCTCTCCGATGTCAAGGATGAGGGCTCTCTGCTCGATCTTGGCTGTGGCTACGGCGCTGTCGGGATAGCCATCGCGAAGCTGCGCAAAGGCATCGAGCTCACGATGGCGGATGTCAATGAGAGAGCCATCCGATTAGCGAGGATGAATGCCGGGCTTCACAGGATAAGGGCAGACATCATCAAGAGCGATGTCTATTCCGGCCTTCGAGGGAAGAAGTTCGATTGCATCCTTCTGAATCCTCCGCAGACAGCAGGGAGAGATATCTGCCTCGCGATGATAAGGGACGCGAAAGAGCATCTTAACTCAGGAGGAAGCATCCAGTTCGTCGCGCGCAAGAACAAGGGAGGCGAGACTCTCGCGAAAGCGATGCAAGAGCATTTCGGCAACTGCGAGGTCCTCGGACGAAGCCACGGCTTCACTGTGTGGAAGAGCGTATTGGATGATTCATAAGATTAATATAGATATGATGCGTTGAATAAGGTATTCTTTCTTGATGGAAAACTATATAGAGGTGGTAGCTATGGCGAAATGGATATGCACATCCTGCAGTTACGTGCACGATGATCGGATAGAGAATCCGTACGAGGATGAGCTCCTTGAGCTTGGCAAGGCCGGCGGAGACTGGAACTGCCCTCTGTGCGGCGCGACAAAGGATTATTTCGTCGAGATGGCGTGAGAATGGGAAAGGAAGAGACTGTGCTTAAGAGACTCGAGAGAACTTCTGACAGATACTGGAATGTCCCGCGGGAGACAGGGGAATTCCTGATGATGCTTGCGAGGATAAAGAAGGCGAAGAATATCCTTGAGATAGGGACATCGAACGGCTACTCGGGGATCTTCCTCGCGATGGCTGCGAAGGAGAGCAAGGGGCGTCTTACGACCATCGAGGGCGACTGGGGCCGCGCAAGCGAGGCGAGAAAGAATTTCATCGAGGCAGGAGTGATGAGGAACTCCGAGATAATCATCGGCGAGGCGCAAGAGATAACAAAGAGGCTCGCCGGGCAATTCGATCTTGTCTTTATCGACGCCAATAAGGAGCAGTACATCGAGTACATAAGGAATATCGAGAAGAAGAACCTGAAAGAGAAGGCAGTCATCGTCGCAGATAATATAATCAGCCACAAGAAGAGCGTGAAGGACTATGTCGAATATATGGGCAAGAGATATCATTCAGGGACATTCTCGGTCGGAAGCGGGCTTATGGTGTCGATCAGGAAATAGATCATCCTATGTCCTTTCTCATCCTTCCGTATTCTTTCTTAGAGATCTCTCCTTTCGCATAGCGCTCTTTCAGTATCTCTTGGGCTGTCCTTCTGCCGCCATCGGACCTTGTCTGGCTGATGAGCCAGAAGATCAGCCAGATTATGCCTGCCCAGAAAAGAAGCATCCATATCCAGCCGAAGAATCCCATCCCGAATCCGCCATAGTAGCCCATCATTCTTACCACCCAATAAAGATGGGCTGGGCTCTGTCCTAAAAGTCGGATTTTGAAATAAAAAATGTTGTGGCAGGCTAGTC
>CAYNNM010000009.1:0-13827 GCA_964398575.1 uncultured Methanosarcinales archaeon | reverse complement strand
CCAACTCCAAATACTTAAACGTCGTAGAAACGAGGAGACGGGGGCTCGGGGTAAACCTGAGTTCCGAGAGGGAAACAACCCAGACTATAGTTAAGGTCCCAAAATACTGATTAAGTGTGAATGGCAAAAGACTGTCTATAACCTAAGACAGCGAGGAGGTTGGCTTAGAAGCAGCCACCCTTTAAAAAGTGCGTAACAGCTTACTCGTCAAGGCCGTAAGTCGCTAAAGTGGACGGGGCTAAGTTGCTTACCGATACTTCAGAGTCCGCAAAACGGACTGATAGGCAGGCGTCCTGTTAGGGCAGAAGCGTTTCCGAGAGGAATCGTGGACCTTTCAGGAATGAAAATCCTGGCGGTAGTAGGATTGTAGCAGAGTGAGATTCTCTGCCACCGAAAGGGCAAGGGTTTCTTGGCAATGTAGGTCAGCCAAGAGTAAGTTGGTCCTAAGCTAAGTCGTAACTCGACGACGCGAAAGGGAAAACGGTTAATATTCCGTTACTGCATGAATATGCGTGGCAACACAAGCCTTATTTCTGACGGTTTTGGCTAGGTCGACACAGATAGTCTTCTGTGTTAACTGGACTATGTCCGGGGAGTATCATTACGATGAGAACCGGACCAAGACAGGAACGGCATTCCGCAAGGAGTGTTCGGCCGATGCCTGGACTCCATGAAAAAGAAATAAGGAAAGATTTCGTGCAACCGTACCAAAAACCAGCACAGGTGCCCCTGGGTGAGAAGCCCAAGGTGTAAGGGATAAAACTAGTCAAGGGAATTCGGCAAATTAGCCCCGTACCTTCGGTATAAGGGGTCCCTGCGTATGTATCTGCATAGGTGCGTTCGCAGGGTGCAATTACAAAGTGAGTCCGACTGTTTAACAAAAACTTAACCATCCGCGAGGCTGAAAAGCTGTGTATGGATGGCGACACCTGCCCAGTGCCGGTATCTCAAACTCTTTTTCAAGGGAGCTAAGGACCGGTAAACGGCGGGAGTAACTATAACTCTCTTAAGGTGGATTATACTGCCTTAGTAAAATTCGGCTATATGCTGGGACATCCGAGTATCTCAAGATACCACTGGACATTCTGACAGAGACTATTTAAGTAGGCTTTGCGAAGATGTTCTGAGGTGACAATTCTTTGAGTGCGGACAATCAGCAGGAAAGGCCAGATGTTAAATGGATCGTGGGATTTGTCGATGGCGAAGGCTGTTTTCACGTTGCCTTAAACAGGCAGGCGAAAATGACTGCGCGATATCAGGTCCTTCCCGAATTCAGAGTAGTCCAGCAAGAGCGTGATATCGGTGTGCTTGAAGAGATCCGAAGTACTTTCGGATTCGGCAAAGTCACAAGAAATCATGGCGAGCGTTATGAGCGGAGAGTGAGAGGAATCGAGAGCTTACAAAAGCTCATCGAGTTCTTCGAGGCGAATCCGCTGCGGACGAAAAAGAAGGAGGATTTCGAGATATTCAGAAAGATCATCGGAATGATGGTCGAGAAGAAGCATCTTGAGAAAGAAGGATTAGAGGAGATCGCGGATCTAGCGTCAAAGATGAATCGCAGAGTCAGAAGACATCTGGAATCCTCAGAGACTATATGCCGAAACAAGGAAACTTGTAAGATATAGTCCGACCCAATATGCGAATATTGGAAGTCAGCAGAAATGCTGGCTCGCCTCGGAAGAGGTCAGTAGTTCTCGAAGGAGAATGAAGCAACAGACGTGAGCGAAATACCTTGTCGTTTGATTGACGACGTGCATGAATGGTGTAACGAGATTCACACTGTCCCTGACTAGTGTCCCCTGAATACAACATACAGGTGCAAAGTCCTGTGATTTCCAGTGGGAAGCGAAGACCCCGTGAAACTTTACTGCAGCTTGTTGTTGTAGCACGAAGGATGCTGTGTAGCATAGGTGGAAGTCGCTCGATGGTTTGATCGTCAGGTCAGATCTAGACGAAATTGAAATACCACTCTGCATTCTTTGTGCTGCTTACTTGTGAATAGCAAGGACAGCAGCAGGTGGGCAGTTTGGCTGGGGTGGCACACCGTTGAAAAGGTATCAACGGTGCCCTAAGGTTGGCTCAACCGGGTCAGAAATCCGGTGAAGAGTGTAAGGGCAAAAGCCAGCTTGACTGGGTTCTAAATAATACAGAACCCAGAGTAGAAATACGGGCCTAGCGAACTCCTGTGTCCTCCTTGATGGGGGCCAGGAATGACAGAAAAGTTACTCCGGGGATAATGGAGTTGTCCCGCCCGAGAGCTCGCAGAAAAACAGCATCAGCTGTTCTTCGAGTTGATCGACGGCGGGGCTTGCTACATCGACGTCGGCTCTTCCTATCCTGGCCGTGCAGAAAATTTCGAAGGAACCTGAGAAATTCTCAGAAATCTTCGATTTCTGTTGGCGGCCAAGGGTGGGGGTGTTCACCCATTAAAAGGAATCGTGAGCTGGGTTCAGAACGTTGTGAGACAGTTTGTTTGATATCTACTGGAAATGTTTGGTGTCTGAATGGAAGGACCTTCTAGTACGAGAGGAACGAGGGCCCGACGCCTCTGGTCTACCGGTTGTCCGACAGGGCATATGCCGGGCAGCTACGCGTCAGTGGGTAAGAGCTGAAAGCATCTAAGCTCGAAACCACCCGTGAAAAGAGACACCTTAGAACACGGCTAAAACAGCCGGTTGATAGAACTGGTGTGTAAGTGCGAAGCTTCGGCGACGCATTCAGCTCGCAGTTACTAATAGTTCGACCCTATTTTGTTTGCCATACATAGTCTTTTCATCTTTTTTACGAAAGAGCAATCTTTTGTGAAAAAGCTTTTTTTCTTTATTTTTCTTCATTGTTTTTATCGAGATAGCGGAAGCGCTATTGATTTTCTGAAGAATTTGATGGGGTAGCGAGAGCGCTGCGGTGGCCGCATTCTGGGGATAAGGTTTAAATTCTCAAGAACGTTCTAAAGCAAAAATGGGATTAATGGAAGTGCTCACTGGGTGGAAATATATTGGAACAGCTCAAAGACTGAACGTAAATATTGATCCGAAAATTATAAAAATAATAAATAGCAAAATTTCAAAAAAGAATTCTTATTTTCTGAAAAATTGGTTAAAGGAAAATAAAGACCGTGCACCCCTAGGAAGAACTTCTAGAGGATACAAAGTAACACCAAACATCCCTCCCTGTACTATTCACGTGAATGGAAAAACATTCATCTATAGGGCGAAAGCGCATTCTGCACGCTACATCGATAATCATGGACATGGTGGATACGTATCCAACCCATCTATAAAAATTTGGAGAAAAATCAAATAACTTTGGCAATCGGAAAGAGGTTTGGAAGGAAATAGCTATTTCTTCCCATAAATCCTGTCGCGGTGGTCGAAATAGTCGAGATTGATTGCATCCATTGTTTCGTCATATTGAAAGATCAGCACAAAATGTCCGATGTGGACTCGCTTCGAGTCTTTCATATCGTATCTTAAGTTCTTGTAGTGGTTGACGTCTGAAGTGCTCATTATCTCATCGATCTTCTTCAAGAGCTGCTCATATAGCTTCCTGTCTTTCTTAGAAAGTTTGATTAGAATACCATCAAACTCGTTGCTTGTCGTATACTTTCGCAAAGAAATCAACCGCCAGTTCTCTTTCGCAATTCTTCGATAGTCTTGAATTCAGTGTATTTTCCTTCCCTTATCTTCTCAAGCTTCTTCAGGAATTCAGGCCGAACTTCCGGTTCCAGGATATTCTCTTCGTATTCGAATATTACTTTGTTCATGGCTGCGGATTTGTCCTTCAAGCCGTATTTCGCTTTCACCACATTCAGCACGCGGTTAGCGTGCTCATCGATATTCACCATCGCTTGTACCATATATACATCACATATATGTGGAATCAGTCCACATATATAAAGCTTGTGGATGACAAAACCTTTAAATCCCGCTCCTCATTCCCACTCCTATGTCCGAGAAAAACATCAAGCTGATTGTCGCCGGTTCTGGCGAAGCAGACCCAAAAGCCCCGAGAGCCAGTCTTGAAGCCACGACTCTTAAGGCCGCTAAAGACGTCGTTGTCATCGAGGGCGTCAAGGTAGCTGTTGTCGATGATAGTCCTGATTATTCTAAGAGCCTTGCGAAAGCCGCAGCCATTATGGCTCCGGAGGCAGGCTACCTCGACCTGATAGAGCGACAGATCAACGAGCACTTGGCCAAGCAGAAGCTTATCGAGCGAAAGCAAGAGGAGTACTGGCGGAAAGTGCGGCTTGGCAAGCCCGGCAAGTATTCCCGCAAATAGTCCAGCATATCTGTTCTGATTCGCAACCTTCACATATGATGGTTATATCTGTTATAATAATCATAGAGGTCATAATATGAATACGACAATCGCAGTATCGCCAGAGGCAAGAGATAAGCTAAAGGAATTCGGCAATGGGGGAGAGACATATGATGACATAATCGGAAAGCTCATCCAGAGTGCTAACAGACAACTGCAAGATTTGTTGATGGACCGGAAAGGGACAATCAGCATTGACGATGCTAGAGAGCAGGCAAGGAAAAGGTGGCAGAGATAAAAAAAGTCCTGAGAAGCCTTGGGAGAGACGGATTCTGAATGCTCTTGGAAACAATTAAATAGCTCCATCTATCGCCGACGGGGATGGATAAGGCGAGCGAGCTCTCCGGACTCATAGTGTATCTTGAGAAGAAGAGAAGGGAATGCGAAACGAGCCTCGGCATAAAGGATTGGGTCGGGTTAAGCGCGAAGTTCCTAGTCGATGAGATCTATGCCGCACTTGAGAGAGGGACGATCAGGCCGGGAGCGAAGGTGCTTGATCTTGGCTCAGGGAACGGCTCATCCTATAAGCTGTGGGAGTGGTTCGGATTCTATGCTGCAGGGATAGATCTCCACCAGCCTCTTGTCGATTTCTCGCACAGGCTCATCGAAGGCAGATGCTACAGCGGGAAGAGCATAGATGTGTTCTGCGGAAGCTATTACCCGAAAGAATACATAGATTATCGGGAAAGCAATGGCTCGAGGGTGAAAGACATCGAATCGAAGCTTAGCCACGGCAAGGAGCAGTTCCACCCTGTCTGCGATGAGGACACATACCGCAGGAACGGGCTTGACATCAGGGAATTCGGCATATTCCACGCCTATCTTTGGGCCATCCAGGTCCCATCTGTCAGCGAGATGTTCCTGATGCACGCGAAGGATGATGCGATCATATTCATGCCTTTCCAGGATTCTCTCGCGAAAAAATGCGGCCTGAAGAGAATCTCAGAGCATTTCTACGGGAAATGAAAGAAAAAACTAATTCGCGGAGAAGCCGATCGCATTTTTCTTTCCGAGCCCGGCTCTCTCTTCCGAATGCGCAAGGACTATCGCCTCGAGCTGGTCGTGCGTCACCTTCACATCCTTTCTCGTCTCTCCCCGTCGGATCATAGTGAAGACCTGCTGGCGGACACTCTCGTCCATGACGTAAGCTATATCTGAGCCTGCGAATCCTTCGGAGATCTCTGCGAGCCTTGGGAAATCAAGGGCGTAGAAATTGAGCCGTCCATTCGCTTTGCGCAGAGTGATCTTGTATCTCTCGAACATCCGCTCTCGTTCATGGAGGGAGGGCATAGTCAGCTCGAGCTGGATGTCGAATCTTCCTGTGCGCAGGAACGCATCATCTATCGCTGAGAACTTGTTTGTCGTTCCGACAAAAAGTATCCTCTCATCGGCGTATGGACCATCCATTATCTCGCAGAGGGTGTTTACCACCTTATCATCCTCTGCCGAATTCTCCACATTCATCCTGCGCTTGAGGACCGACTCGCACTCATCGATATAGAAGACGCCGAATCTCGTTCTCTGAAGCGCATTCTGCTCATTATCCAGCTTGGCCCTCATAAGATTGTATGATGCCATTATGTTCTTCGGGGTGCTGTTCACATATATGTCTCCGACAGCACCTATGTCGAGAGGATGGAATGTGGCATCGATCTCGTTTGTCAGGGCCTTGACAAGCATCGATTTGCCGACACCCGGCGGACCGTAGAGCATCATTCCCTTGATCGTCTTTGTCCCATAGAATTTGAGCAAATCATTGTTCTGGAAACCCTGTATAGCCTCCCATATTCTTGCCTTCGCCTTCTCCTGGCCGATGACATCTATGAGCAGCGGATATTTCTTGCCAGTGATATCCGACAGATACGCATTAGGCATCTGGGCAATGGCTTTTACCTTGTTGTTGCAGTCTGAGCTGCAGCTGTCGCATTTTTCCTTTCCGTCGTCCTTGTATCTGTCCATCAGTCGTCCTCCGTTTCAGATATAAAGAAAGAAAAAACTAAAAATGAGATATTCCAGAGAAATCTCTAACTCGAGCCCGGAAAATCTGGAAAAAGGCCCCACCCTTCCCTCTATGCTTCTTTGATTGAAAAAAGGCACTATCTAGACCTTCAGCTATCTGGTGATAGCATCCTTAACATGTGGCTTTCTTCATTTAAAAATGTTGCCGGAAGAAAATGATATGAATTTCTCAGAATGCGAAAAAATGAGGGTTGTGACAAGTTTTATAATCCCTCAAACCCAATATTTCAGGGTTCTGACGGGTTTTCCGTTTATTCACTAAAAAGTGGCTAAAAAACCGAAAGGTTTATAAAGGGCTTCTTATTCAACCTTGAGTTACATAGAGGTGAACCTATGGAAAAAAGCACCATCGATATGGGAAAGAAGAGCATCGGGATAGATGAATTCCTGAAGGACTTGAAAGAGCAGAAGATACTCTCTATCCGCGAAGCGATAGAGGACATCAGCACGTACCTTAAGAAAAGAGAGGATGTCAATAAAGACATCGAAGGGCACGTCGAGCGTGTCAAGACGATGATCAACAATTTCATAATGGAGCTCTCGAACCAGGAGCCTGACCAGAAGCTCCTCCTCGAGCTAAGGAAGAAGCTCATCGAGATGGAGGAGATAAAGATACAGGAGAAGCTCAATTTCTTCCGCGACACAGCGGATCTTAAGAGGGAGCTCCGAGAGACCCTGCGGGAGTACCGCGAGAAGGAAGGGAAAGCGAGTATGCTCGATGAACTGATGAGGAAGTAGGAAAATGCCAAACACGATGTCTATGCTCACAGTCGAGGAGATGTGCAGGAAGCTAAAGCCTGTCATCGGGGAGAAGATAGACCAGCTCTACGCAGAGTACACTGTCACAGACAGCCTCGAGACACGCCGCGAGATAGAGCAGGTCCTCAATGTGATGTATCAGAAATACCTGAATGAGAACCTCCTCCAGGAGAAGGTGCTTCTTGAGCCGCCGGCAAAAGAGGTCATCAGGGGAGACTATCCGCTTGGGAAAGTGGTGTATCCTGACGATGAGCTATACACATTCGGTCTTCGCGAGAGCGACTGGCCAAGACACGTGCTGGTCACAGGAATGTCGGGTTCCGGCAAGACCAACTTCGCATTCGTCGCCTTGGGCGGTTTTATCCTGAAGAGAAAGCCATTCATGGTATTCGACTGGAAGAAATCCTTCCGGCCCCTTATGAGCGTCAATAAGGACATACTGCTCTTCACCATCGGGAACTCGAAGATATCGAACAATTTCAAGACAAACATAATCAGGCCTCCGAAGAATGTCAATCCGAAGGAGTGGATAATGGCGCTATGCGACATCATCTCCGAGGTATTCATGACAAGCTTCGGCGTGCATAAGCTACTCTCTGAGGTGCTCGATAAGGCATTCGTCGATTTCGGGGTCTACGAGGGCTCGGATAACTACCCGACCTGGCTCCAGATAAAGGACCGCCTCGGGGAGCTCGACATCAGGCGGGGGCGCGAGTCAGAGTGGCTGACATCGGCCGAGAGGATAGCCCACACGCTGACATTCGGGGATTTCGGGGAATGCATAAACTACAAGGGCGAGGGCGCGATGAGCGTCGATGAGCTGCTCGAGAGGCAGGTCATATTCGAGATGAACTCGCTCTCGACAACCGAGAAGAAGTTCTTCTCAGACTACATGCTCACATACATATACAAGCTGAAAAAAGCGAACGATGAGACACAGAGCTCTTTCCGCCACGCGATAGTGGTCGATGAGGCGCACAACATATTCCTGCGGGAGAAGCCGAACTTCAACACTGAGTCTGTCACAGACATGATCTACAGGGAGATCAGGGAGTATGGGACCGCATTGATATGCCTTGACCAGCACATATCGAAGCTCTCTGAAGTGGTTGTCGGAAACTCCGCGACAATGATAGGATTCCAGCAGTTTTTGCCGGCGGATCTTGGAACGATATCCGGCTCGATGCAGATATTCGAGAAGAAGAAATTCTTCTCCATGCTGCCTGTCGGTTACGCGATAGTCAGGATGGTCGAGCGCTACCAGAGCCCGTTCCTGATAAAGGTCCCGCACATCGGATCGAAAGAGCACATCGCATCAGATGCAGAGGTCCGCGAGATGATGAAGGGGAGATTCATCGCGCACAGAAGGATGAGGATGCTGAAGGAAGGGATGTCGATCGAAAGGCTCCAGAAAGAGATCGCGAAGATGGACACCGCGTTCAAGAAGGGCGGCATCGCGCATCCTGGAAGTGAGTTCATCATGGAGAATGTCAGTGTAAAGGCAGGGCAGGATGGCAATGCAGGATTGAAGGAAGAGATCGCGGCCAAGAAGATGTCAGATTCGCTTGGGGCAGACCCGAACGGAGACAAGATCATATTCACACAACTAAAAGAAAAACTAGACAAGGAAGAGACGAAGTTTCTTCAGACCCTTAATCGGGAACCAAACGTAGGCACAGCAGAGCTCTACAGGCTTGTTGGACTTTCAGTTCGGAAAGGCAACCAGACCAGAGACAGATTGCTTGCGCTTGGCTTGCTTGAAGTGAAGGAAGAGAGAAATAGCAGCGGTTGGAAGAAGGTGTTCCAGCTGACAAAGCTAGCTTCGAATTTGCTTTTGGCTTGAAGATATGGATGTTCCTTTCGCGGAATATCTGAATCAGTAGACAACAACAAGGCGGAATACCCTAACCGGTCTTCCGGAATACCTTCTAAACACTCGACACAGCTTGAAAGACCTATAATCCACTATGGCAAAATAGCGGAAAACCCCGGAAAGGCCTGAAATAAGGTGAAATAGCCTTTCTGAGTATTTTTGACAAATTAACCATCTTCTAAAATCTGAGAGGAATAATTATGCGTACAATCAATCTTTTGAAGGGATTCGAGGGCATAAAAAAGCGAAGAAGGAGGGAATCATGAACGCCTTGACTGAAAGGAAGAGATAGTATCTTAACAAAGAGTATTGGGGTATCTTGGGAGCAGTCTTATTCATCTCGTGGTGCATCGGAGTAATGCTCTGGATTCATTACGCGAAGAACAATTTCTGGCCGGTCGCAGTATTCATCGCCACATTCGTCATCTTCAACGATGAAGGCGAAGGCAGCGACCCTTGCGACATGGGACTCTGAGCAGCAGAACCGCACACGATTAGCTTCTTAACGAATGCTGCGAAAATAATGGAATGAAAGGGAGGCAGTTCATGATATCAGGCAAAATGCTTTTCTACTTCCTGGCCGCTCTTGCCGCGCTGTTTGTAGTGGTTGGCATTATTGGAGCAGTAATGGAGGTCATCTACCGCTTGAAGGATAAGGGAAGAAGGGGCAGCGCTCTTGCATTCATCTTCTTCGCGGAGGTCTTCGGGTTCTGCGAATACCTGCTCTTCACAGCACCCGAACTTGGCAGGTGGGATCGGTACTTCTACGGATTCTTTGTGTTGCCAGCGGCAATAGTGGTAATGGGGGCCTTAATCATTGCCGCAATCAATGGAAAGCGAGGCCTAAGCGAGACTGACCCAAGCGACCCCGGGGACCCAGCAAGCCCGCTTCACCCAGCCAACCCTGCAAATCCGATTAAATGCTGAAATGACTGCGACCGATGAAGAGGAATACAGAATCTTTGATGAAGGAGGAAGAGAAGCTATAAAGAGTCCACGTATGCGGATTCTAATCTAACTGCAGGAGGAAACAAGCAATGAAAAGGAAAAGAATGAGTATGAAAAAGTTCTTCAGCATTATTATGTTGTTGGCGATGGCAGCGATGCTTATGGGCAATGACGGCGGCTGCGATGGTTCCCAGGCACAGAAGCAAGCACGGGCGAAGATCGAGAACACCGAAAGCCTCATGAGCAAGCAACCGACACCCAAGATCGAGTTCTCGATGGATCGGTACCTCACTGCCCAGCGCCTAATCAGGTTCAATGACCCGAACAAGATGAGCTACCTGTATGTCGTTCTGCTGGATGGTACCTGGATCCAGACCACAATCATCGGCAAGCTCACCAGCACCACGAAGCGGCTGACGAGTCCCGAGAACACGACAAATATCGGCTATGGCAACCAAGCGCCGGATGAGATGGGGACTTGGGGCTCAAGCGACCCTGCGAAGATCGGCATGACGACGCTTGGCAGCCTCATCGAGTTCGGAGGCTTCTCAAGCTACATCTACTCTGAAGTGCCGCTTATCTTCAAGAATCTCGATAAGAAAGTGATCGAGGTCGAAGTAAACCTGACTACTGAAGAGAAGGCCCAGCTCCTCGGCGAGCTGAACAACCTGAAGAAACAGGCGAAAGGGGGAATATAGCTATGAAAGGTTTCTTGATTACTCTTGGCGTCATCGCTGCCGTCGTTTTGCTCTTCGGCCTCTCCATCGTCAGCCGCGGATGCGACACCGCGTCGAATATGGCTGAGAAGACCGTCTTCAACGCGGATAAGCACGTATGGAGCTATGAAGAGTTCCACCGCAAGTACACGGCCTACGAGCAATACCGCGTCCAGAAAGCAGGTGCTGAGGCCGCGCTCGAGAAGCTCGAGAAGAAAGGCGTGACAAGCGGACAGTCTTACGATAACAAGACAATGGAGATCGACGGCATCCGCAACATGATGAACCGCATCGCCGCCGACTACAACGCGATGAGCCAGATTGCATACCAGAAGATCTGGAAGTCAAAAGGCCTTCCCGAACGGCTCGACTAGTCACATAATAACTGCTAAAGGGAGCTTCGCTCTTACCCGGGAGGCTCCCTTCTTTTCCAAAGCCCATAATAGAGGAGGGAAAAATGGAAAACGTAATGGTAATCAGCTTGGCCTTTGGGGCGTTTCTTTACATCGCATCGTGGGGCACCTATTTCATCGTTGATAGATTTGAACTCATACTACCCAGTAAACGACGCGATAATATCCTCTACACTCTGCTCACAATCTGGTGGGCAGCTTCGTTTTTCAACGGTGGAATGAGCGCGATCACCGCAGTCTTATTGTTCACTGATAACAAGCTGTTAAGTTTCACTCTTGTTCCTTGCGCGGTTTATCTGTTCTTAACCGGCGTGTTGGTGTTTGCCCTGGCTTCGAAGAAGCGCCCGGGTAAGAACAAGGATGGTAGCGAGTTCACGGACAAGCTATCAGCGATGTTCAGGAGGGAGACGGCATGATGGAAGTCGTACTGAACAAGGAAGAAGTCGCCTTCATCGCGAAGAAGGTCGCAAGAAAGATGAAGAAGAATCCCGACCACCTCGAACAGGTACCTGACTGGACTCTTGATGCTGTGGCTGATGTGGTTGGCGTCCACAAGGTGCATCTGCAGATGAAGCACACCCATTTTATCGAGATCAACCACGCGATCGCGGCAGAGCTGAACCAATAAGCAGTCCAAAGCAGCAGGGCCCGATCAGGCACAAGTATGACCTTACAAATCATAAAATGAAGGGGGCAATCGTGAAAAAACAAATAATCAGGCTTTCCGAAGGAAAGGACGGGAAGCTGACCCTCACAATCCACAGCAGGACCGGCATCGGAAACATCATCAGAAAGGGTCTCACAAAACAGCAATTCAAGGGATTCGAACTGCTGAAAGGAAAATGAGGGGAAATGCTCGGCAAACCGATTCATCGTTCCCGCAGCCATAGCTGCAGTGATGGCGCTCATCACAATAGACGTCATTCTTGAGTGGAAAAGAGAGTCCAAGATGCTGGCGCAGCGCTACGAAGCATCTGTCGATGATGTAGAGGAAGCGTTCATCGAGCACGGGCTCGGAAGGGTCAGGAACCGCGAATCGTGGGGGCCAGGCACTTTCAAGAGGTGGCTCGCGAGGAAAAGAAGTAAACGGCCCTCTGCCTAGCATCGCTGAATTTTCAAGAAAGGAGAATTATGATCCAGATAGCCTTGATGTTCGCCGGCACGGCCATCGCCCTCATCCTCGCGGCAGGGCTAATAGTGCTTGCGCTCGATCGGATGTTCGGAGGGATATTCAGATGCTACATCGCGAGGATGATCGGGAAAGGACCGGAGAGAATAATGCCTTGACAAAACGACATCTGCCGAAAGGAGAACGAATGAAGCTTAAGCTCGCCGAAAAGATAACTGGCAACACTATATTTGTGGTGGTCATCGCGGCACTGACTTCCACTTTCTTCATGATACTCTGGATGCTTCACAATGAAGCGGACGGGACAGGCAAGAAAATATCCCTGGCGCTTGTCTCGTTGATTTACTGGTTCTGCCTGCACCACATGATGTGGGTAAGAAAGCAATTCCTGTAGGGCCGGTCAGACTCCATAGATGAAGAGGAGGAGAGAGATGCCAGTATCAGTCAATATCGACTGCCCCGAAGGGAGAGGGATAAGCGTGTGGCTTGAGAACGGCACAGACTGCGTCGAGGTCAACTGCCACATAAAGCTGTGCAGATACTACAGGAAAAGAAAAGGGGGAAAGAAAGATGGTCACGCCGGTGAAGGCGGTCTTCAAGATATTTTCATCGCTCCTGGCGCTCGCTTCGATCGTGTTTCTTGCCGGAGCCATCGTGATTCTTAGTAGCGAGATCGGGCCTGACGCAGACACGCAGGGCGCGCTTCTTGCCGCAGTCATCCTGGCGATATCTGCAGGAATACTTGGTTGCATAAGGAAGGAGAGATATGCTGAATACAGAAATCGTGAAAAAAAGGCTGGAGATGGAATTGCTCCTCTGGAGGATAACAAGGATTGGGGAGATGGGCAATAACAGGGCGCGAAAGCGATCGGCGAGGACTATGTCGAGGCGGCGGCGAATAAGAGGCAGGATGAGGCGAAGCAGGAATCTTCGACAATAACCTAGAAGGAGGAGAATGACGGATGGAGAAGAAAAGATTCGGAGTCGACATCACATTCACGACAAAGGACGGCGTCGTCCTCTCGCTCGAGGAGACTGTGAAGGAGGAGAGAGGGGAAGAGGCGGGCCGGGAGTTCAGGGCGGAGACATACCATCTGTCCCGCTTCGCGATGAAGAAGATAATAACGAAAGGGGACGGGGAAGGATTCGATCCTCTCTCCGGGCTCGCGAGGAAAAGCAGAAAAGATGCGCTTTGCTTCATCAACGCCCTCGGTGAAGAGCTGAAAGAGGACGGGGAGGCGATATTCACGGAAGTCATAAAGAAACACGGGCTTTCTGGAAATCAGACGAAAAAAATAATCTACAAGAAGGTCCTTGAGAGCCTTGAGCAGGAAGGGTACATCTCCTGCGACTGGAAAAGAGGCAAGGCATCCATCAGGATAACTGACATCAAGATAGCTGTCGTGATATCCAGGACTCACGGCGGCGTCAGGGTCACGATCAGTCAGGCGCCCTGACGAATATTCCAGCGGTATCATTGCCGCATAGAATCCATCGAGGAGAGGAGAAGATATGGCGAAGAGGAACCTGATGACCAGGGGACGGGGAAGGAAGAAGCACAACTCGCGCGTCGAAGGAAGGAAGACGAGTCGGGAGCGGAACGATGTGAAGAGGAAGCCTGAATCGGTGAGGGAGAGGGAGGCGAAGAAGCTC
>CAYNNM010000008.1:0-14841 GCA_964398575.1 uncultured Methanosarcinales archaeon | reverse complement strand
ATCATTTAAAAAGCGGAACTAGTTTCGAGACCGGAACCAGTTTCGGGACAACAGAATATAAATTCCCTATAGAAAGATTTAAATATGCATTCCCTGTAGAAAAGACTAATACAGTCCTATTAT
This sequence comes from uncultured Methanosarcinales archaeon, assembly GCA_964398575.1. Classification (GTDB taxonomy): domain Archaea; phylum Nanobdellota; class Nanobdellia; order Woesearchaeales; family CAIVOO01; genus CAYNNM01. The sequence goes on along the minus strand of CAYNNM010000008.1, from coordinate 14,718 downwards.
GGCAAAAGGCAGCGAGTCCTGCCAGGGGAGGGGTTTTAGATGAAAAAGATGTTGAGGAACATTAAGGATAAGTTCAAGAAGAGTTTCGGTTCTGATGATTTCGATATGCCTGAGGAGGAATACATAGAAGTCAATCCTGAGGATATGCCTACAAAGTCGAAGATAATCGTTCGCCCGTTCGTGCTCGAGGATTTCGAGGACACGAAAGAGATCGTCGATACGATCAGGGAAGGATACACGATAGCGCTCATCAACATAAAGCCGCTCCGGGACCGCGACTTGGTCGAGCTAAAGCGCGCGATAAACAAGATGAAGAAGACTGTCGATGCGATCGATGGGGATATCGCGGGATTCGGCGAGGACTGGATCACGATTGTCCCAAGCTATGCCACCATCTTCCGCGGCAAAGGCGGAGCCGCAGGCGGCGACATCTGATATCTTTTTTTCCTGTTCCTTTCCAATTCTTTCTCTCTTTATCATCCACAGCAAGCTTTATATATAAGTTAACTATCGTTAATTAATGAAAGGCCTAATGCCGCAAGAGATGGAGGTCTGGTATCTTATTCCCGCCATACGCTCGCAGCTGTCGCTTGAGCTTCTCGGTCTTGGGTTGAAGCAGAAGGAAATCGCGGAGGCGCTTGGCGTGACGGAAGCGGCCATCTCGCAGTATGTCAGCGGCAAGCGCGCAACAGGGATCGATTTCGGCGCTAAGATGAGGAAGGAGATGAAGGAATCGGGCAGGAAGATATTCTCCGACCGAAGATCCGCGACACGCGAGATGAAGCGGATACTCGATGCCGCGAGAAAGACGAAGCTTCTTTGCCGGATCCACGAGCGTTACGGGGTCGCGGAGAGAGGCTGCAAGATTTGCGGATGCTGATTATGAGGTGCAAGGATGGCTAAGAAAGCGATAAAGAAAACAGTCAAGAAGGCGAAAAGCGCAGCCGAGAAGGGAGAGCCCAAGGGCGCGATAACAAAGGACATGACTATCGGAGAAGCTGTCTCGAAATACCCTGAGTCGGCCTTTGTCATGATGAAGCACGGGCTTCACTGCGTCGGCTGCCACGTCGCCCAATGGGAGACGATAGAGCAGGGCGCGCAGGGGCACGGGATGGACGATGCTACGACAGAAAGAATGGTCTCTGAGATGAACCAGGCAGTTACGATGATGAAGAAAAAGAAGTGATAGCAAGTGAAGAGAGTATATCTTGATAATGCCGCGACGACACAGGCAGATGATGCTGTCGTCAAGGCGATGATGCCTTATTTCTCGAAGCACTACGGCAACGCGAGCTCGATACATCTTTTCGGCGAGTCCGCGAAGGACGCTCTCGATGAGGCGAGAAGGACAATAGCGAAGGAGCTCAACGCCGACGAGAAGGAGATAATCTTCACAAGCGGAGGCACCGAGTCCGATAATCTTGCCATACGCGGGATAGCCTATGCGAACGCTGCCCGCGGAAAGCACATAATAACATCGAAGATAGAGCATCACGCGGTTCTGAACACCTGCGCGGCTCTCGAGAAGGAGGGATTCGCAGTGACCTATCTTGATGTCGACAAGGACGGCATCATCGATATGAAGCAGCTCGAGCGCGCGATAACCGACAAGACGGTGCTCGTCTCGGTTATGCACGCGAACAACGAGATAGGTGTCATCCAGCCGATAGAGCGTATCGGAGAGATAGCGATACAGAATCAGGTCCACTTCCACACAGATGCTGTCCAATCCTTCACGAAGGAGAAGATAGATGTGAAGAGGATCAATGTCGATCTCATATCGATGTCCGCGCACAAGATACACGGTCCGAAGGGAGTCGGCGCGCTCTATGTCAGGCGCGGCGTGAACTTGAAGAGGCTCTCCGAAGGAGGCCATCACGAGTTCAACAGGAGGCCTGGGACCGAGAATGTGCCTGCGATTGTCGGATTCGCAAAAGCAGTCGAGCTCTCTCGGAAGGAGAACAAGCGCAAAATCGCGGAGCTGCGCGACTATCTTGTCCGAAGCATCCTCTCGAAGGTCCCGGACGCGAAATACAACGGGCATCAGAGAAGCCGCCTCGCGAACAACGCGAGCATATCATTCAAGTTCATCGAGGGAGAATCGCTTCTCCTGCATCTTTCGGAGAGAGGGATAGCTGTCTCCACAGGAAGCGCGTGCACATCGGATTCGCTCGAGCCAAGCCACGTGCTTCTCGCGATAGGGATCCCGCACGAGACAGCCCACGGCACGATCCGCTTCACGCTGTCGAGACACACGACAAAGAAGGAGATAGATTATCTCATCAAGACGATAGTCCCGATAATCCGCACACTGCGCGAGATGAGCCCTCTCACCAACTCGAAGAAGAAGTACGATGAGATAGTGCACGTGCACCACTGAGGTAAGAAATGTACAGCAAGAAAGTGATGGAGATGTTCCGGCATCCGAAGAATGTCGGCGAGATGAAGAATCCCGACGGATTCGGCGAGGTAGGGAATCCTTCCTGCGGCGATGTGATGGCGATCTACATCAAGGTGAAGGATGATAGGATAAAGGACATCAAGTTCAAGACATTCGGCTGCGCGGCAGCGATAGCGACATCATCGATGGTGACAGAGCTTGCCAAGGGAAAGACACTCGATGAGGCAGAGCGGATAACAAGAGGCGATGTCGCAGACAAGCTCGATGGGCTTCCTCCAATCAAGATGCACTGCTCGAATCTCGCAGCTGATGCATTGCGGGAAGCGATAAAGGATTATCGGAAGAAGAAGAAATGATTCAGTACTTCTTATTCATGTTGAGGTATCGCTTTATCTCGCTTGCGAGCTCATTCACATCGCAGGATATCTCTCCATCGTATCTCGAAGAATACATCCTGTAGATATACTTGTCATAGAGTGTCCGCAGGAAGAAGAGAGTGGGTTTTGAGATCCATCTGCCCTCCCAATCTGTCTCGACGATGCCTTGGAAGGAGATGACTAGCTTTCCCTGGTTCATCCTCAGGCGATGGCCGTCTGATTTGACCTCGACATCCTTAAGGTCATTCATCACGATCTTCACCTTCATTATTATCTTAGCGTAATCAGTTATGGTCCTCCAGGGAGCGAGTTTCAGTTCGATGAATTTCCCTTCGTGCTTCGTGTACTCAGTGTTAGAAGCTTCTCTCTTATCATAGCCATGGTCTTTAATCCAGTTCTCTATCACTCGATAGAGCTCCTTCGAATTGAAGAGCCCTTGGTACTCTATCTTGGAATCATCGACGACTATCTTTCTTTCTCCCATATATCATCACTAGTAAGCGTTGTACGCCGCGAAGCTATCGAGCGCCTCTTTCACTGCAGCGTGGAACTTGTACATCTCATAGTACATCTTATCCGCGTAGAGGACATAGAGATCAGGCGCCATCAGCTTCGTGTCATAGACCTGCCTCATCTTCTTTAAAAAGCTTGTCTTTTCGAACTCTCCCTGCCAGTCGGTTTTCATCTCCGCCTCAAAATCTATCATTATCCTCCCTCTCTGGAGAGTCTTCTTCTCGCCATCCACTATGACTTCTGTCTCTGATAAGTCCCAGGCGTGAAGAAGGGCAGTTATCTCGAACTGGACATATTCTGTCTCGTTCCGGAAGCCATATAGCTCGACCTCGATCTCGACACCGCCACCGCCTGCTTTCTGGATGTTCTTCTTCTCTGTAGTCAGATATGCTTTCTGAGAATACACCGATAGGATGGCAGAATACACCTTGTTGAAATCGATTATGCCAGTGTATTTTATCTTAGGCGCTGAAGTATGCTTGGCATAGCTGTCAAATTTATGGGCCATATTCTCCAGTTAGAAATCCGCTATTTAAATGTTTCTTTCAGGAGCTAAGGTCGACCTCGCTCCTGCATCTTCTGCACATCATCACATCATCCACATTATAGAGGCGCGTCACCATCTCTCCACAGGCCTGGCATATCTGCCTTGACCCGTGGATAGGCTTTCTCTCCTCCTCCCTTATCTCGAGCCGGCTCGATCTTAAGGACATCCTTCAGTGTGAGGAGCCCAAGGATCTTTCCGCCATCGACAACAGGGAGCTGGCGGATGCTGACCTCATTCATCTTGACTATCGCGTCATAGAGGTCGCGCTCAGGGGTTATCGTAACGACATTCTTCACCATCGCATCCTCAGCAGTCATCCTCTTCGGATCCATACCGAGCGCGATGACCTTGCGGACGATATCTGTATCGGTTATTATCCCTGCGATCTTCCCGCTCTTCTGCACGACAAGGCTTCCGACCTTCTCTTCGCTCATCACCTTCGCGCACTCAGAAATAGATGACTCAGGCGAGATTAGGATTGGATGCGTAGTCATCGCATCTCCGACCACATAGCCTGTCTTCAAAGTCATACCACCTTAGAAAAAGAGGTTCAATTTTCTTATATAAAGTTTTCTAAAGAGGGAGGATGGGATTTCAAAACCTTTATAAATCGCCTTAAAACCTCATCTGGATCGGGCTCGTGGTCGAGATAGCAGGTGCGTAAATCGCCTGGCACTTTAGGGGTTTCGCGTTCTTCGAACGCTCATTCCCCTTTCCGAACACGAGGAAACAATGGGCTCGTGGTCTAGTGGCTATGACATTTCCTTGACGTGGAAAGGGTCCCCGGTTCGAACTGTCTCAAAAAGACAACGAAAGTCCGGGCGAGCCCACTTATTTTCTTCGAAGAGGAAAGATGGCAATAAAACTCGGCCCCGCAGGAACAGACGGAGACTCAGTCAGGGGATTGAGACACGTCGCAGAGCTTGGCCTCGATGCCTGTGAGATAGAGTTTGTCCACGGCGTCAATATGTCGCTTGCAAAAGCCAGGGAGATAGGCGAGCTTGCGAAAGAACTGAGAATAGACCTCTCCATCCACGCTCCGTACTATATCAATCTCATCTCAGAAGACCCTGACAAGATAGAGGCATCGAAGAAGCGCATCCTCGATTCCTGCGAGAGGGGCCACGCGATGGGGGCGAGATATATCGTCTTCCACGCAGGATTCTACGGCAAGATGGATAAGAAGCAGGCGTATGATCTCATCAAGAAAGAGATACTCGAGATGCAAGCGACCATCAAAAGGAATGGCTGGAGCACAATCCTCGCTCCTGAGACGACAGGCAAGCACACCCAGTTCGGAGATATCGACGAGCTTCTTCATCTGGCAGATGATACTGGATGTTCGCTAACTGTCGATTTCGCCCACATCTACGCGAGACAGAACGGCAAGATAGATTACGATATGATCTTCTCGAAGCTGAAGAAGCACGGGATAAAGCACATCCATTCGCATTTCTCAGGCATCGAATTCTCGGAGAAGGGTGAGAAGAGGCACCTTGTGATGGAGGATGGGCTCATCAGGCCGCTCATATCCGCGGCTCTGAGGCACGGCGCCGATATCACTATAATCTCGGAATCGCCTATAACCTGGCAGGATTCGCTCAAGATGAAGGAAATATCTGAATCGGATAGACAGTCACTTATGCCTTAAGGAATCCACCAATCTTCGCTCCTTCTCTCCGAACCCATATCTCGCCATGCATAGCTGCGCAAGATTCGCTCCGTGACCCCTCTTTCCGATTATCGTCGCGATCTTGCCGAAATAACAGCCTGCGAATTCTTCGGCGAATTCCATCTTCGAGAGCTCAGTGAGCCCGAGAGAGAAGAACAGTCTTGTGTCCAGAAGCTTTCCCATCTCTCCATCATACCTGAAAGTCCAGTCAGCAAGAAGAGGGACTCTGTAGGCCAGAACCTGTTTTTTGACGCCCTCTGCCTCATCCACATCCCACTCAGGTTTCCTAAGCGATGCATCCGGAATCATAGAATCGTCACGGACATACGCGAGGCGCAGCTCCCCTCCGACGAAAGAGATGTCGCTAAAGACATCGGTCCCGCCGTTCTTTTTGCCAGATATCGGCCTATCCCTTATTATGATGTATGTCCCTCTTTCCTTCACAAAATCCTCAAGGGACAGGATGTTTCGGATAGTTCTCCCAGCATCGATGCCTTTTAACCCATCGAGCTTTCCGATCTCAGACAGAAAATCCTCTTTAGCCAGATTAACCATTAGAAAATGAGAGAAAAATAAAATATAAAAAACTATCTCTTTCTCATAGCCTGCGAAAGCACGAACACTATGAGGGCTAGAAGGCCCACATTCCCAAGCACGAGCAGGACAGTGTAGTAGTTGCTCTCAGCGAGGCTCTTTCTCTCGACGATCCTTATAGGGGTTGTCGTCGGTGTGACTGGAGTCGTCGGCTGCACTACGACTATCGGCTCCTCTTTCCTCGGCTCAGTCGGAGTCGTCGGCGTAGTCGGAGCAGCAGGCTCTGTCGGAGTCGTCGGCCGCGTCGGCCCATCTACAACGCACGCAGATACCTTCAGATTGATGGTCTGCTTGTCTGTCTGCCTTGATGTGTCGCGGTATGTGTAGACTGTTATCGGGTAGAGTCCTGCCGCGAGGTTCGGGCTCACAGAGTATGTGAACGAACCATCGAAGAGGAAGCATCCTTCCTCAGGCTCATTGAGAGCGTTGCAGTCATCATCAGGGTTATCGCCCATCTCGAATTCCCTCACTTCGTTTATGCGTAGCGCAGTCGACTCCATCCTGAGAACGACATTATCGTCATTGTCTCCGATATTCACTCCCTTGACATCGAGAGAGAATGTCCGATCGCAGGATATCTCTGTCGGGAATGCCCCGAAGGATGTTATCTTGATGTTGGGGTCAGAGTCCTTGAATACTGTGAAGTATACTGTCCAGAAATCAGACATCGATACTCCGTTCGACTCATTCCTTCCTTTGAGATCCACTCTTACCTCGTACCTCTTGTAGTCGGCAGTGTATGGGATCTTATCCACATCGAGCTTGACCTTCTTCTCATCGCACGTGTTGCCATCGAGAGTGAATCTTGAGATCGTTCCCCCGATATCGTCGCCGCCGTCAAGGTCCTTTATCGTGACCTCGACCTCGGCGTTCTTGATGTCCTGCCCGTTCTCCTGGTCATTGCACATATCGACGTAGATCGCCATCGATTCACCCATTATGACGTCTGTGTCGAGGACCTCCTGGAAGTTGCTTGTCAGGATGTTGTCATCGCCTGAGAGATCCAGGTTGATGCTCTTGATCCTTAGCTTGGAATCTGTCTTGACCTCTATCGTGAATGTCTGGTCTGTTGTCAGGCCAGCATTGTCCCTCGTTCGAACAGTTACAGTGTATTTTCCGACACTCGTAGGTGTCCATGAGATAAGGCCAGTCAGCGAGATTGTCATCCCGGCAGGCGCAGTTATCAGCGATGCTGATGTGTACGGCACGATCCCATCCGAGTCTGTAGCCGTCACCTGGTAGCTGTAAGGCTGGTTCCTTGTAGCTGTCGTGGATGGCGAAGAAGTGAAGACCGGAACTTCTCTTATTGTGAAGATTCCTGATGTGGATGTAGTAGCACCTGTGAAATTCGAACAGGTGAGCGTCCAAGAAACATTGTAGTTATCGCCAGAATATGCTGTAGTGAAATTCTTCGAAATGAAAGTTCCGAAAGTTCCAGTCACATTTATTCCTGTCTCGGAATATCCAGGCGTTCCAGACGGCGCTGAAGAATATGTGCAAGTAGTGTCGTTCGAGTCCGGCAAAATCGAGTAGCTGAAAGCCACTGATTTTGTTGTAAAAACAGTTCCATTAGTCGGCGATGTGACAGTAACTGTCGGCGCCGCGAATGCCGTAGCGACCATCGCAAAAATCATAAACAGATATATTGTTGCTTTCTTCATATTATCCCTCGCATATAGGCCTATAGTTCGGTCAGTTAGCTAAACTTGAATTTGCAAATCAAAAGAGCTTTATAAAACTTTCTCTTTTTTTGTTACTGGAAAGTAGATTATTAAGATTAGTCTTTTCATATACAATTATGTCTTTTAATATAGATTAATGTATATTTATATATTATAACTTTAAAAACAAATCAACAAACAATCACTTCGAAAAGCCCCACTTATCGACTGCGCGCTCAAGCTCAAGATACATCTTCGCCCACTTATCGAGCGGGACTTTGTTCATCGCGGCATCGATGGATTGGCGGATAGCTCTTGCTCCTGCCATTGTCCCATCAGGATGCCCGTGGCAGCCCCCGCCGTACTGCATCACTATGTTCTTTCCGAGTATCTCAATCAGCCTCTTCGTGTGTCCTGGGTGCAGCCCACCGCTCGCTACTGCGAGGGTCGGCTTTATGTGGTGCCAGTCCTGCTCGAGGGCGTGGCTTCCGGGCCTGTTAGGGCTTATCTTCGGCCGGATTATCGCATCCTCAATCTCGTGCTCGATGTCGATAACCTCATCCTTTCCCCCTTCCATCTTCCCGACAGCAGTGCCTATGTGCAGCTGATCGACACCGATCAGTCTTGCGAGCTTGGCTATCGTGAGCATCGATATCCCGTGCCTCGGGTTCCTTGTGAGAGCCGCGTGCATCGCGCGATGACCATGCAGTACAAGGCCGAGATTCTCCTTGCGCAGTGTCTGAAGAGCGCTCCAGCCAGTGGTCAGGATATCGACCATCACATACTCGCCGCCGTGCGCCTTGACGAACTCAGCCCTCTGTATCATCTCGCTTGTCTCCGCAGTCACATTCGCGAAATACATCTTTCGCTCTCCGGTCTCCTCCTCGGCACGGTCTCTCGCCTCGAGAGTCTCGACAACGCGCGACTCGAAGCGGTTGAATGGCTGGTCTGTAAGATTCTCATCGTCTTTCACGAAATCAAGGCCTCCTGTCCAGGCCTCGTAGGCGACCCTCGCGTGGTTCTTCGCATCGAGGCCGACTTTCGGCTTGATTATGGTCCCTGCGAATGGGCGCTCTTTCACCTTCATCAGCTTCCTGATGCCATCGATCCCGAAAGCAGGCCCCTTGTACTGCTTGAGGAAGAGCTTCGGGAAATGGATGTCGAGAAGCCGAAGGTTATTGACGACCTTCATCCCGTAGATATTCCCTGCGATAGCAGAGAGTATCTGAGGGACAGAATTCTGCTCGAAAAGATCAGGCGGGTAAGCTATGCTCACTATATTCTTCGCGCGGTTTATCGAGAATACGTGGGGCTTCAGCCTTTTCGCCGCACGCTCATTCATCGTCGCGACGTCTGTCCAGGTCCCGACAGATGATTCTCCGGCAAGATGCTCGCACGCTTCCTCGATCGAGATGCCATTTGGCTCGACATAGTACTCGCATATCAGTTCATCGCTAGAAGGCCTATATGAGAGATCCACATATTCGAGCATTGTTCACCCCTTTGGGAGGACTTGGGCCCGATGATTTATATATTTATTGCTTGGAGCTATCGACCGCATCGTTAAGTCTATCTTCGATACTCTTGACCTTGCTCTCAAGATATCTCGCTATCGATCCCACTCTTTCATCATTCTTTACCTTGATATATGTGAGCGCTTCACCAAGAAGCAATGATGCGTGCTTGTATATCAGAAGATCCCTTCTCAGATCCTCGCTCGGGAGCGAATGATTGCTCGCATCTTCGAACTCGCGGTAGAAATGACCGAATCTCTCCTCTATCTCTTTTTTCCTCACTTCGAAAAGATGCGCATATCTCGAAACATGTTCTGAACTTCCCTTTCCTATTTTCAGAAGATGGATTATGGCGGCTCCCATCTTGTTTACGGTCCTCCTGTTGTCCTCTTCGCTCGCTGCATATTCAGGACCGTGCTCCATCCCGTATTTCGTAAGTTGCTCATCGAGCCTGGTGTGTCTCATCAAGTGAAGCACAAGATCAGATGCCGCGTCGTCGCTCAGATGAGCAAGGTATATCTTGTCTCCGTTGATATGGAATTCCAGACTCTCTGCAGTCTGATCGCAAAGCTGCTTTGTTCTCACGATATTCTCGTTCGCTTCAGCTTTTTCCATTTGATTAATCACTTATCAGTAGTATATAAATCTTCCTAATTATTGGCAATGTTTATATACTTCGCCGCCTATAATATATATGGGGGTTTGCAATGGGTAAATGCATCTATTGCGGGCACGATGTCCGGAAGGTCGGAAGCGGGATATTCTACTGCTCCGATTGCGACGATATAATGACTGATGTTCGCAATCCGGGACTCATGCACTAAAAAGGACTGGAACGATTGCCTTTTCTCTGACGTATCTATGCGCCCCTCATCAGCTCAAGTATCCCATCAGCATCCTTCGCCTGAGAGATCCGCTCCCGAAGCCTCGCCGAATCAGGAAGGCCCTTTGTCATCCAAAGCCCGTGCGTCTTTATCCTCTGAAGCGAATCCGAGCCGTATCTTTTCGCGAGCGAGACATAATCTATGAATGCCTTCTGCCTTTCCTTGTCTTTTGTCTCCTTTTTCTTCCCTGTCTTAAGATAATACTCTATCCTTCCGAAGATGAATGGGTCTCCCATCGCCGCGCGGCCGACCATCACAAGGTCGCATCCGGTCTCATCAAGCATCGCTTTCGCATCCTCTTCGCTCCTGACATCGCCGTTTCCGATGACTGGGATTCCGACCTCCTCCTTTATCGCCTTGATGTAGCTCCAGTCCGCTTTCCCGCCATACCCCTGCGAGACTGTGCGAGGGTGGACCGCGATCGCTGATGCTCCATTCTTCTCGATAATCTTCGCTATCCTGATAGACCTCTCAAGATTAGTCTTGCAATTCCTGATGCCTATCCGCATCTTCGCCGTCACAGGGACTGACACAGAATCCTTCACTCTCTTGATTATCTCTCCGATCCTCTTCGGCCTCGCAAGAAGCGCGGCCCCTGCGCCGATCCGCAGGACATCGGCTGACGGGCATCCGAAATTGATATCGATGATGTCTGCGTTCTCCTCGATCATCTCCGCGGCCTTCGCCATCGAATCGGGCTTCTGCCCGACGAGCTGGAGCGCGACAGGAGACTCTTCTTTCCTGTCTGTCGCAGCCATCCTCATCGCGGCCTTATTGCCCCGCTCTATGGCGAGTGAATTGACCATCTCAGAATACGCAAGCGCAGCGCCGTTTCTTCTCGCAAGTATCCTGTATGGCAGATCGCTCACGAGAAACATCGGAGCAAGAACAGTCTTACCATCTATCCTCACATCGCCGATTCTCATTCTTCCTTTTCTTCCGGCAGGATATCTTCCACAGAATTAGCTTTCGTTATCTCTTTCTCGATATCATCTATCCTCTCAAGATATGAGAGATCCGCGAAATTCTCGGATGCGCACGCCTCGCAATAGCTATCATTGGTCATTCCCTTGACACAGAGAGTTGCTTTAGCGTCGCAGATGATGCATTTTTTGTGCATCCATCTCCACTAATGCCCTTCATTTATAAATTTTGCCCAGAAAAAGGCAAATACTTATAAATCGTTTAAAAGTCCAAGAAACAGAACGTATGCCTCTGTAGCATAGTAGCTATTGCGCGTCCTTGGTATCGCTAAGCGTTTGCGGAACAAATAGGACGAGGTCGCGGGTGCAGATCCCGTCAGAGGCTTTTCGCGAAGCAAAAAGACGATGCGGGTCTCAAAATGCCGATGCAGTCGGCATTTTGTTTACCTGTCCGAGGCTTGTTTCCCCCTTTCTTCCATAAAACGGCAAGATATTTAAGCGGACGGATTTTTCAGGATGCAGCGATGATGATATTTATCCCCGACTGACATTGGTGATGACACAACTCCATTCTGAGCGTCTTGATATATCTTTTCTCGCACCAGCTAGCGAAAACCTTATATAAGCCACGTATTCCAGATTATCTATGCAAAAGGGGCAGATAACCATCTTCATGATCCTTGGGATAGTTCTTCTTGCAGGCGCAGGATTCTTCTTTTTCTCAAGCGGGGCGAAGGATGTCTCGCCGGCATCGAAGGTCTCATCCGACCCGCTCGAGAACTACATCGGAAAATGCGCGGAGAGGCTTTCGAGAGAGGCGCTTCTTATGGCAGGTATTGAGGGCGGAACAATCGATGCGAGAGAGTATGTCATATTCTTCGGAGGAAAGACTCCCTATTATTTCGGCACACAGAACTCAAGAGTCCCGGAGATCGCGGAGGTCGAGAGCTATCTCTCAGGATATGTCGCGGAGAAGCTCCCCTCCTGCGTCGATCTCTCGACATTCCCTGACTACGATGTCGAGGCCGGAGAGCCTTCTGTCGCTGCGACAGTCGGCGATCTCTCCGTCCTTTTCAAGATAGACTATCCTCTTAGAATAACAAAAGAAGGTGCGGCAAAGACTGTCTCTGACTTCTCTCAACGCGAGAAATCCCGAATCAAGCTGATGCACGATGTCGCGAGAAGATACATCATCGAGCAGGCCAAGAATCCGAAGTACATCGGGATGAGCGATCTTGTGATCCTCGGGAGAGAAAGCAACCTTCTCATCGAGACAAACTCTCTCGGAAAGACAGTGGCATTCACAATCATAGACAATTCGACAAAGCTCGACGGAAAGGAATATAGATACGCATTCGCCGTCAGCTATCAGGAGGGATGAGGATGAAGAAGATCTTTTTAGCTGCGGTTTTGGCTCTGATAGCCATCACACTCTCCATTAGCATATTCGCTGCCTGCGGCGGCGAGAACGAGCCTGCCTGCACGCCGACCGAGAATATTCTCAAGGGCGACTACTCGAAGATAACTGACTGGAGCCAGGTTGATCAGTCGAAGATACCTGAGGCGTACATATCGATGATTCCTGCATCGAGAGTCGATGTCACGAAAGTGAACCAGCAGAAGCTCACATCAGAGCAGCTCTCTGCAGGGAATAACATAGAGAAAGTCACACTTAAGAACTGCAATCCGCTTGAGCTCGGCAGGGCGCTTGGCACATCTGTCGATTTCACAGGCGGCGATGCGAAAATACAGAACGGGGTCCTGATCAACGGCGGCGTGAGGATAGAGCTCTCAGAGCTTGCGAATGCCGAGTCTGTCAGATCGCTTCCTGACGGAGGATTCGAGATAACTGTGAAGAGCGGAAGTTCCGCAGCGATTCTTACACAGACCGGAGACACCATACACATAAATGGCGGAACAGCGCAGGTGACGACTGTCGATGGGAATACTGAGATCTCCCTCAACAAAGGAGCATCATTCACCTACGGAGACATAACTATCGAGAACATCGATGATGCGAAGCTACCGATATGGATAGGTGGCGCGGGCAGCGGAGTCACGATCGATGGGAATAATATAGATGTCGATGGGAACTACGCTTTCAATATCCGGATAACAGGGGACAACACATACACACTCACCAATGGAAATGAGGTCTTTAAGATAACTCCGCCTTTCGAAGGGAAATATTCCGGTGATAAGCTCCTTGGTTCACCCGGCACAAATGCTATCGGCTCTGTATGCGGGGGAGGTAGCTCTCCGACGGGAAATGCGATAAAGGATGTGACCGGGATGGCGACTGGCGCATGCTCTAAGGAAAACCCTTCATTCCCGATTGTTTCCTGCATGGATGGCATAGATGTCAAGCAAGGCATTCCTGGACCGGATGGAAAACTATTGCTTGTAGATGCCAAGCTTAAAATCACTGAAGGAGATGTCGGAAATTACCAATTTAATGCAAAGATTCGTCCAAACGGTGTAGGTGGTTGGATATCTTTAGATGGAGATGAGGTGAATCTCCAGACTCACAGCATAGTCTATGTCAAGACTGGTTTTTTATCTGAATCAATTTATGCGATCCCCAATGAGCTACTTCAAAGAAAATAATATTCAATTCAATTCTTTTTTGATTTTCTGAATGCGTGCGTTCATTCCAAGCATCTTGGATGAATCTTCGAAGGAGATGTTCTCTCATAATTCTTTGTATTGGTTCTGTCGAAATAACGTTCTTCAAGTACTAGTTCATCTCCTCTCTTAAGAAAAAAAGTATATAGGAATATATCTCCTTCGCATTTTGTCACAATTATTCCATTGGAACCATCTATGAGGTATCCCGATTCTTCAAATAATTTTTCAGATATCCTAGTGGACGTTCTGTAGACTTCGTTCTCTAGACTTATCGAGGAAATATCATTCTCGTCAAATTTTTTCATTCTTTTCAGTTTTAGAAATTTTTCTGAAGTCGAATTGTATTCTGAGTTTATTCGCTCAGCGTTGATTGACGAAGAACCTTGGAAGTTTCCCTGCGCTCCTCCCCCAATCATCACTCCCGCTGCCGCGACAAGCGCGATCAATCCCTTTCTCATTTCAGCATCTCCAGGATCCATCCAGGCGTCTCTACCTCTCCATCGAATGGCTCTCGAATGAATCTTCCGCTGCCGTCGTGGTCGATATAGAGCCCGATTGGCCAGACACTCTTTCCTTCCCTTCTTATGAGTATCGCGCCGAATGGATAGTCGCAGGAATATCCGTAGAGGCCTGGCTTATTCTCGCAGGATGCGCTCCGCAGGATTATCTGGAGATCCCCGATATCGAGGACCCTGTTCCTGTAGAGTATCCTGCCTGAGAGCTCGTATTTAGGGGCGTACTCGTGGTCAGGAAGCGGCAAATCATCGAACTCAAAGACGCCAAGATCGATGAATCTTTCCATAGTCTCATTCTTGTTCTTCGGCCGGGCAAGCTCAGGGATGGAATAATTCGCATAGATTGGTGTCGAGAAAGATATCGCGCCTGCAATTATCGCCGCGAGGGGCTTTTTCATTCTGATCCGGAGGAGAGGGAGATATTTAAAGTTTGTCATTACTATATGATAACTATCTATCAATCTGAAAATATATAAATATACAATTAAG